>CALDFO010000504.1 GCA_937942205.1 uncultured Alphaproteobacteria bacterium | reverse complement strand
GCGGATGCTGCGTCCGCCCTATCTGGCGGACGCTGAACCAAGCGACGCCGAGGAGATCGTGCGGGTCCAGATCGCGCAGGGGCTGGCCACACCACCATCGGCACCCATGTGGACACGCTGGACTGGACCATGCCGCCGGTCGAAAAGATGCTGCGCAGCGTGGACAAGGGGGTGAACAATCCCAATCCCGGCCTGCGCGGCAACATCATCCTGATGCACGATTCCGGCGGCGACCGCAGCCAGACCATCGCACTGCTGCCGGTGCTGATAGACCGGCTGCGGGCACAAGGCTATCGCTTCGTGCCGGTGTCGGAACTGGGCGGCTTCAGCCGCGACCAGGTGATGCCGCGCCTGCCGCTGACCGTGTCGCTCTATGCCGACCGGGTGGTGTTTCTGACCATCAGCACGGTCTCGCTATTCCTCTATTACTGTTTCCTGGGCGCCATCGTGCTGGGGATAGGCCGCCTGCTGGTGCTGGCGGGGCTGGCGCTTTGGCAGCGCGCCCATGGCGACGCCGACGCGCCGCTGCCGCGCGGCGGCGCGGCCCTGCCGGTGACGGTGCTGATCCCGGCCTTCAACGAGGAGAAGGTGATCGTCAAGACCATCGAACGCATCCTGTCCAGCGACTATCCCGACATGGACGTGCTGGTGATCGACGACGGCTCCAGCGATCATACCGCTACTATTGCCCGCAGCCATTTCATGCGCGATGCCCGCGTCTCGGTGCTCTCCATCGCCAATGGCGGCAAGGCCCATGCGCTGAATACCGGCCTGGGACGGGCGCGTGGCGACATCATCGTGGCGATGGACGCCGACACCCAGTTCGAGGTTGCGACCATTTCGCGTCTGGTGCGCTGGTTTTCCGATCCCGCCATCGGCGCGGTGGCGGGCAACGCCAAGGTCGGCAACCGCGTCAACATGATTACCCGCTGGCAGGCGCTGGAATATATCGTGGCGCAGAATCTGGAACGGCGCGCCTTGTCGGCGCTGGATACGCTGACGGTGGTGCCGGGCGCGGTGGGCGCCTGGCGCAAGGATGTGCTGGCGTCGCAAGGGGGCTTTCCCCCCGATACGCTGGCCGAGGATCAGGATCTCACCATCGCCATTCAGACGGCGGGCTGGCGGGTGCATTTCGATTCCACCGCCATCGCCTGGACCGAAGCCCCCACCGATGTGAAGGGCCTGGCCAAGCAG
>CALDFO010000503.1 GCA_937942205.1 uncultured Alphaproteobacteria bacterium | reverse complement strand
CTGGCCATGGCCATCCTGTGCGGCGTGTCGTTGCTGAATCTGCGCCAGATCCGCATCCTGGCGGCCATCACCTTCGCGGGCGCATTGATCGGCTCCTTCCTGGTGCTGTTCGTGGGCGCCGACCTGCTGGGCGCCAAGCGCGAACTGGATTTCGGGCCGATCCATCTGCAGCCGTCCGAATTCCTCAAGCCCAGCTTCGCCATCCTGGCCGCCGCCGTGCTGGCCGACCGCCAGCCGCTGCCCATTCCCAAGCCGCTGGTCACCTTCCTGATGCTGGCTCCGGCGCTGGCGATCCTGCTGCTGCAGCCCGATGTGGGCCAGACCGGCCTTTTGCTGTGCCTGTGGGGCGCGATGCTGTTCTTCTGGGGCCTGAGCTTCACCTGGGTCGGCATCATGGCGGGCGTCACCGCCAGCCTGGGGTTCCTGGCCTATGAAATCTTTCCGCATGTGCATCGCCGCGTGGACCAGTATCTGGGCCATTCCGAGACCGGCTATCAGGCGGGACTGGCCCTCAAGGCTTTCGCGCATGGCGGCCTGGCGGGCGTCGGTCCCGGCGCGGGCACGGTGAAGTACCGCATTCCCGACGTGCATTCCGACTTTATCTTCGCGGTGGCGGGCGAGGAGTTCGGCTTTGTGCTCTGCGCCGTGATCGCCGGGCTATTCTGCCTGCTGACGGTGCGGATTTTGCTGCGCAGCGCCAATGCGCGCGAACCCTTCGCCCAGCTCGCGGGCGCGGGGCTGGCGGTGGTGACGGCGGTGCAGGCCTTCATCAATATGGGTGTGGCGGTGTCGCTGCTGCCCGCCAAGGGCATGACGCTGCCCTTCATCTCCTATGGCGGCTCCTCGCTGCTGGCGGTTTCGGTCACGATGGGCCTGGCCCTGGCGGTGACGCGCCAGCGGCCCAAGGTGCCGGCGACGCGCGATGACCCCGCTTTCTTCATGGTGCGGGCATGAGCGGAAACGTCGTGGTGCTGTCGGCGGGCGGTACCGGGGGGCATCTCTTCCCGGCCCAGGCGCTGGCGGGCGAACTGATCCGGCGCGGCCACCGCATCGTGGTGATGACCGACAGCCGTTTCGCCAATTACGCCACCCATTTTCCCGGCGCGGCGATCCAGGCCGTGCCGTCCGCGCCGCTCAATGCCCTGGCCGCGCCCTTCAAGATCGCGGCCGGTATCGTGGTGGCGCTGGCCCGGCTGCTGACGCTGAAGCCCGACGCGGTGATCGGATTCGGCGGCTATCCCAGTGTGCCGGTGATGCTGGCCGCCACCCTGGCGCGCCTGCCCACGGCGGTGATCGAGCAGAACACCGTGGTCGGCCGCGCCAACCGGCTGGTCATCAACAAGGTCAAGGCGGTGGCCGCCGCCTTCCCCATCGCCCGCTTCGCTCCCGCCGATCCGTCCAAGGTGGTGCTGACCGGCAATCCCCTGCGCCCGGAGGTCGAGGCGCTGTGGGGGGCGCCGTATAACCTGCCCGACGCGCAGGGCGCCTTGCGGCTGCTGGTGTTCGGCGGCAGCCAGGGCGCCCGTGCCCTCAGCCAGATCGTGCCCGCCGCCCTGACCCGCCTGCCGCATGACATCAAGATGCGCCTGTCGGTGGTGCAGCAATGCCGTCCCGAGGATATGGACGAGGTCCGCACCATCTATGCCAATGCCGAAATCCGCGCCCATCTCGACAGCTTCCTCCCCGACCTGCCGCGCCGCATGGCCGAGACG
>CALDFO010000502.1 GCA_937942205.1 uncultured Alphaproteobacteria bacterium | reverse complement strand
GGTGACGCTGCTGGAAGCCGCGCCGCTGACCGGCGGCCTGAGATTCGCCCTGGCGGGCGGCGGCGGCGAGCCACCCCGCCGCACGGGCAAAAGCCGCCCCAAAAGCCATCCGGCTTCCAGGGGCAAAAAGCCCGGAAAGCCGGGCAAGCCGGCCCGGTTCAAGGCCAAAAAACGCTGATTCCCGCCATTTGACAGCCAAGTTCGTGGGGCAAGTCCTTGACAGGCCAGGCTGTTCTCGGCCATTACCCGCCCCCTCGACACGACCCGACTGGAGTTTCCCATGGCGAAGCCGACCACTGCCAAGATCCGCCTCAACAGCGAAGGCAAAACTGGCTTCTTCTATGTCGCCAAGAAGAACACCCGTACCATGACCGAGAAGTTCTCGATCAAGAAGTACGATCCGGTGCTGCGCAAGCATGTCGAGTTCAAGGAAGGCAAGATCAAGTAAGCGTTTCGCTTGCCGATCCGAACCGCTAGCCTCCGCGCGCCATGCAGCGCGCCATTGACCGTCTTTCCCGCGAAACCTTCGACGTCCTGATCATCGGCGGCGGCGCCACCGGCTGCTTCACCGCGCGCGACTGCGCCCTGCGCGGCCTGTCCGTGGCGCTGGTCGAGGCGCGGGACTTCGCCTCCGCCACCAGCGCCCACAGCTCCAAGCTGGCGCATGGCGGCCTGCGCTATCTGCGCAACCTGGAAATCGCGCTGGTGCGCGAATCCCTGCGCGAACGGCGCGGCCTGATGCGGATCGCGCCGCATCTGGTGCGGCCCCTGCCCTTCCTGCTGCCCCTGTATGCCGCCGGATGGCTGGAGCGCGCCAAGCTGTCGGCGGGGCTGACGCTGTATGACCTGCTGTCCTTCGACCGCAACCGGCTGCAAGATCCGGCCCAGCGCCTGCCCGGCCATCGCTGGATCGGCAAGGACGCGGCGCTGGCGCGCGAGCCGGTGCTGGCGGGCGACGGCTTTGAAGGCGCGTTCGAGTATCACGACGCCCAGATGTACGCGCCCGAGCGCATCGCGCTGGAGAATCTGGTGGATGCCGACGCGCAGGGCGCGGCCCTGGCCAACTATGTCCGCGCCGAGACGCTGCTGCTGCGGGACGGCAAGGCCGAAGGCGCCCGCGTCACCGACACGCGGACGGGCGAGGGCTTCGACATCCGCGCCCGCACCGTGCTGGTGGCGGCGGGGCCCTGGGCCGACCTGTTCCTGGAACAGGCGACGGGGCGCGCGGCGGCGCCCAAGCTGATCCGCTCCAAGGGCATTCACCTGCTGGTGCCGCAGATCAGCACCGCGGCCCTGACCATCGAGGCAGGCTCGGGACATCTGTTCGCCCTGCCCTGGCGCGGCCATACCCTGCTGGCCACCACCGACACGCCGTTCCGCGGCGATCCGGCCACGGTGGCGGTGCAGGAGGACGATATCGCCAGCCTGCTGGGCAGTTTCAGCCGCTACCTGCCGTCGGCGGGCCTCAGCCGCGACACGGTGGAATTCTTCTATGCCGGGCTGCGGCCGCTGGTCAGCGATGGGAGTAAGGACAGTTACAATGTCAGCCGCCGCTCCGAACTGGTGGATCACGGCAAGGCGGAAGGGATGGACGGCGTGTTCTCGGCGCTGGGCGGCAAATGGACCACCTCCCGCGCGCTGGCCGAGACGATCACCGACACGCTGGCGGCCCGGCTGGGGAAAAAGACGCCGCCCTGCGCCACCGCGACGACACCGCTGCCGGGCGGGCGCTTCGACACCTTCGAGGGCATGGTGAAAGGCTTTCAGAAAACCTGGCCGGGCATCGCCGCCTTGCGCAACATGGCGCACATGCTGGGCGCACGGCTGCCGCTGGCGCTGAAAGGCGCGCGCCTCACCGACCTGCAACCCATCGGCAGAAGCGGCGACACGCCCGCGCAGGTGCGGTTCGCACTCGAGCACGAGATGGCGCTGACGCTGGAGGACATGGTGATGCGGCGCACCGCCATCGGCCAGTTCGGTCCTCCCGGCGCGGCGGCGCTGGAAAAGGTGGCGGCGCAGATGGCGGCGCATCTGGGCTGGAGCGACGAAAGAAAATCCGCCGAGATCGCCGGGCTGGAACCGCTCTGGCGGGTGCGGCCATGACCGCCTTCGTCGTCTTCAATCCCAATTCGGCGGGCGGCCGCACCGGCCGCGACTGGCAGGCCATCGAGGAGGCGCTGGAGCAGGTCTTTCCCCTGCTCTCCTTCTTCGTCACCACCGCGCCGGGCCAGGCGGCGCGCGTCGTGCGCGACGCGCTGCGCGACGGGCATATGGAGATCATCGCGGTGGGCGGCGACGGCACCATCAACGAGGCGCTGAACGGATTTTTCGACCGCGGCGTCGCCATGACGCCCGACGCGGTGTTCAACTTCGTCCATAACGGCGACACCAGCACGATCTGCCGCCATTTCGGCCTTCCGCCCGGCTGGCGCGCGGGCGTGGCGCATCTGAAGACGGCGCGCATCCGCAAGACGGATGTAGGCCGGGTCGCCTGCCTGTCGCCGTCGGGCGCGCCGGTGTCGCGGCTTTTCCTGGCGCAGGCCAGCTTCGGCCTGTCGGGCAGCGTGGCGCAGGCGATGGGCCGCTCGCGTATCGCGCGGCTGTTCGGCCACGGTTTCGCCAAACGGTTGCACGGGGCCGCGGCGCTGTGGCGCTGGCGCGAGACGCGGGTGCGGCTGCGCGCCGACGGCCATGACGAGATCGCGGGCATCGCCAGCGTGGCGCTTTCGCCGCGCGGCGGCGCGTTCGACCTGTCGGTGCTGGGCGGACGCCGCAAGGCC
>CALDFO010000501.1 GCA_937942205.1 uncultured Alphaproteobacteria bacterium | reverse complement strand
GCGGACGATTGCGCCCATTCCGGCAACCGGGTCTTGGCGTCGCGCGTGTCGGCCAGCGGATCGTCGAACATGCCCGCCCAATAGCGCATCACGAAGGCGCGCGCCGCCGCCATGCCGCCGTCCAGATAGAGCGCGGCGATCACCGCTTCCAGCGCGCTGCCCACCAGCGGGCCGCGGCTGCGGCCGCCGCCGCCGAAATCGCGGCTGAGAACCAGATGGTCCCACAACCCGATCTCCTCCGCGACGCGGGCGCAGGCTTCCCAGCGCACCAGGGCATGGAGACGCCGGGTCAGCGCGCCCTCGTCTTCCCGTGGATAGCGGTCATGCAGGGTTTCGGCGACGATCAGCGCCAGCACCCGGTCGCCCAGGAATTCCAGCCGTTCGTTGGAGCGTTCCGCATCGGCGCTGGCATGGGTCAGCGCGCGCGTGAGCAAGGCGGGATCGCGGAAAACGTGACCGAGCTTTTCCGACAGGGGCAAGGATCAGTTCACCCAGCGCAGCAGGCGCGAATAGCGGACGGAGAAAGGCCATTTCCAGACTTCCCACAGCCGGGCCGAGCCATCGGTGGAGAAGAAGCGGATCATCGCCTTGCCTTCCAGATTCTCGTACGGCACGTAACCGACGGCCTGGCGGCTGTCGTCGGAATTGTCGCGGTTGTCGCCCATCATGAAATAGTGGCCGGCGGGCACGCGGAAGGCCGGGGTATTGTCGAGCGGGCTGTCGGGATCGCGGTCGAGGGTGAGATAGGTCTTGCCCTCCGGCAGCATCTCTTCATATTGCGGCACGCGGTTCTCGCGGCCGTCCACCATCTCGACATAATCGTCCACCCGCTTGCGGGGCACGATCCTGTCGTTGATGTAGAGGCGGCTGTTGATCATCTGAATCTTGTCGCCGGGCATACCGACCAGCCGCTTGATGAAGTCGGTGCTGTTGTCCTGCGGGAACTTGAACACGATCACATCGCCGCGCGTGGGCTCGCGGCCCATGAAGCGGCCTTCCATCTTGTCGCCCAGCGGCCAGCCACCGAAGGGAAAGGTGTAGCGGCTGTAGCCATAGGCATATTTCTCGACGAACAGGTAATCGCCCACCAGCAGGGTGGCTTCCATCGAGGCGCTGGGGATGTTGAAGGGCTGAAACAGGAAGGTGCGGATCACGATGGCGATCAGACCGGCATAGATCACCGTCTTGGCGAGCTCCCCCCAGGATTCGCCTTCCTTCTGCTTGGCCGCCATTTTTGTGTCCGACATTCGACGTGGGTCCGTTCCGGGGGCGACAGAAGCGGCGTGGCGGCCTTTCTGTCAAGGATCAAGGGGTTAATCTTTGTCGCAGCGGCGGCGGGCCGTCATCACAGCGGCACCGCCGAGATGATGACGATGGCCTGGGCCAGCGGGAAATCGTCGGTGATGGTCAGGTCGATCTGGGCGCGATGGCCTGGCGGGGTGATTTTCTCCAGCCTTTTCAGGGCGCCGCCGGTCAGCGCCAGGGTCGGCTTGCCGCTGGGCGCGTTCACCACCCCCATATCGCGCCAGAAGACGCCCTGGTGCAGGCCGGTGCCCAGCGCCTTGGCGCAGGCTTCCTTGGCGGCGAACCGCTTGGCATAGCTGGCGGCCCGCTGGTTGCGGCGGTCGGATTTGGCGCGTTCGATGTCGGTATAGACGCGGGAGAGGAATCGTTCGCCATGCCGTTCGATGGTCTTTTCGATGCGGCGGATGTCGATCAGGTCGTTGCCTAAGCCGAGGATCATGATGCTCTCCTGTCATTCCCGGCCGAGCATTGCGACAGCGATGCGAGGGGAAGGGAACCCAGGTGGAAAAACCGGGCATGATCGCACCATCTGGTTCCCCTTCCCTCACAGCGCGCGGCTGCGCGCTGTTCGCCGGGGATGACAAGTGGTGCGCTCACGCCCGCACCCTTCGACAAGCTCAGGGTGAGGCCACCCCGAAAATCCTCATGCTGAGCCTGTCGAAGCATGAGGATCACGGCTTTTCCCCCTGGTCGCTCCGGCTTGCGCCTACGTTCTTGTTTTCCTGGTCGCTCCGGCTTGCGCCTACGCTCTTGTTTTCTTGGTCGCTCCGGCTTGCGCCTACGCTCCTGGCCTCATCCATCAGGCGGCGCATCTGACGGATGGAATTCTCCAGCCCGATGAACACCGCTTCGCCAATCAGGAAATGGCCGATATTCAATTCCATGATCTGCGGGATCGCGGCGATAGGCGTCACATTGTCATAGGTCAGGCCATGCCCGGCATGGATTTCCAGGCCGATCCCCGCGCCATACGCCGCCGCCGCCCGGATGCGGTCCAGCTCGCCCGCCGCGCCGTTGGCATAGGCGCCGGTATGCAGCTCCACCACCGGCGCGCCCAGCGCGCGGCTGGCGTCGAGTTGCCCGCGGTCCGCCTCGATGAACAGAGAGACGCGGATGCCCGCCTCTCCCAGCGCCGCCACGATGGGAGCGAGACGGTTGTGCTGGCCCACCACGTCGATGCCGCCCTCGGTGGTGCGCTCCTCGCGCTTTTCCGGCACGATGCAGGCGGCGTGCGGCCGGTGCTTCAGGGCGATGGCCAGCATTTCGTCGGTCGCGGCCATTTCCAGGTTCAGGGGTATGTTCAGGCCGCCGGACAGCCGGGCGATATCGGCATCGGAGATATGGCGGCGATCCTCGCGCAGATGCGCGGTGATGCCGTCGGCCCCGGCGTCTTGCGCCAGAAGCGCGGCGCGCACCGGATCGGGCGTGTCGCCGCCGCGCGCGTTCCGCACCGTGGCGACATGGTCGATGTTGACGCCCAGGCGTAGTTTCATTCTCCCCCCTCTGTCACAGCTCGGGTTTGCTCCGCAAACACCTCGCTGCGACATCTCCCCCCGCCAGCGGCTTCGCCCCGCAGGGGAGAGAAAGCCGGCGCCCGCATCATGCAAGTCCCCGGCTGCCGGGCTTGACCGCCTTGGTGCCGCGCAGGTGCGGCGGCAGCTTGCCGGCAGGCCAGGCTTGCACCTTCCATTCGGCCAGCGCGATCAGCGGCACACCCACCTTGGCCTTGCCGCCGGAGCGGTCGATCAGGCAGCAGGCTGCCACCACCTTGGCGCCGGTCTTCCGGATGGCGGCGATGCACTCGCGCGACGAGACACCGGTGGAGATGATGTCTTCCACCATCAGCACCTTCTGGCCCTTTTTGAGGGAGAAATTGCGGCGCAACTGGAATTGCCCGTCCACCCGCTCGACATACATGGCGGGCAGGCCGAGCTGGCGGCCCATTTCATAGCCGGGCACGATGCCGCCCACCGCGGGCGAGACGATGGCGGTGATCTCGTCGCCCACTTCCTCCCGCACCTTGGCGGCCAGCGCCTTGCACAATTTGGCGGTGCGCTTGGCATCCTGGAAGACCAGCGCCTTCTGCAGGAAGCGGTCGGAGTGCAGGCCGCTGGAAAGGATGAAATGGCCGTCCAGCAGCGCCCCGGCCTTTTTGAATTCGTTCAGGGCCTGTTCGACGTTCATGGCGCCTTGCTCTCTCGCCCTTCGACACGCTCAGGGTGAGGCTGTTGTTACGGCCTCATGCCGCGCTTGTCGAAGCATCCGCTTCGCGCACACGATCGACCGATTCGACCGCATCCGACACCCGTAACGCGCCCAGGATGTTCTGCAAATGCGCCACGTCGCGCACTTCGATATCCACCACGAACTCGAAGTAGATCGGATTGCGGCTGGTGACCTTCATGTTGAAGATGTTGCCGCCATTGGCGGCGATGGCGGTCATCACCTGGGCCAGGCTGCCCGGCTCGTTCTTCATCCGCACCAGGATGCGGGCCACCGACAGGCCCATGTCGGACGCGCCCCGGCCCCAGCCCACATCCAGCCAGTCGTCCATGTTCTGCACCTTGTCCAGTTCGGCGCAATCGATGGTGTGGATCACCAGCCCCTCGCCCGGCGCACGGATGCCCACGATGCGGTCGCCCGGCAGCGGGTGGCAGCACTGGCCCAGGGTGTAGGAAATGCCCTCGGTCAGGCCCCGGATCGAAATCGGCTTGACCGCGCCCGGCACCGCCGCCTTGGCGACCTTGCCGGTGCGCTTGAGTTCGGGGAACACCGCCTGCAGCACTTCGATGCCGCGCAGCGCGCCGCGTCCGACATCGGCATAGACATCGTCGGCCTTGGGCAGGCGCAGCTTCCTGGCCACCTCCTCCATCGCCTTTTCGGTCAGCTCGCGGTCTTCGTCGGCGAAGGTCTTTTCCAGAATCTTGCGGCCGAATCCCACATGCTCGTCGCGCTGGGCATGACGCAGGAAGCGGCGGATTTCGGCGCGGGCGCGGCCGGTGACCACGAACTGTTCCCACATGGGCGACGGCGTCGCCTCGGGCGTGGAAATGATCTCCACCTGGTCGCCGTTCTTCAGCGGCGTGTGCAGGGCGACATGGTTGCCGTTGATCTTGGCGCCGACCGCGCTGTTGCCCAGGTCGGTATGGACGGCATAGGCGAAATCGATCGGCGTGGCGCCCTTGGGCAGCGAGATCAGCGAGCCCTTGGGGGTGAAGCAGAAGACCTGGTCCTGGTACATGGCCAGGCGGGAATTCTCCAGCACCTCCTCGGCGCTGTCGCCCTTTTCCAGCAGGTCCACCATGTCGCGCAGCCAGCCATAGGTGACGCTGTCCTCTCCCACGCCGTCCTGCGGCACATGCTCGCGATAGCGCCAATGGGCGGCGACGCCGCGCTCGGCGATGTCGTGCATCTCCTGGGTGCGGATCTGGATTTCGACGCGCTGCTTTTCCGGGCCGATCACGGTGGTGTGGATGGAACGATAGCCGTTGGGCTTGGGGGTGGAGATGAAATCCTTGAATCGCTCCGGCACCATCTGCCAGCTGGTATGGATCAGGCCCAGGGCGCGGTAGCAGTCGGCGGTGGACGAGACGATCACCCGGAAGGCGAAAATATCGGACAGCTGCTCGAAAGACAGCTTCTTGGTCTGCAGCTTGCGCCAGATGGAGAAAGGCCGCTTGCCCCGGCCATAGACCCAGGCTTCCAGCCCCTGCTCGGCCAGGCGGCGCTTGATCTGGTCGGCGATGCGCCCCACCCGGTCGCCGCCGACCATGTCCAAACGGGCAAAATGCGTGACGATGGAATTGCGCGCCTCGGGATCGAGCTCGGCGAAGGCCAGGTCTTCCAGCTCCTCGCGCATGTTCTGCATACCGATGCGGCCCGCCAGCGGGGCATAGATGTCCACCGTCTCCTGGGCGATGCGGCGGCGCTTTTCCGGTTTTTCGATATAGCCCAGGGTGCGCATGTTGTGCAGGCGGTCGGCCAGCTTGACCAGCAGCACGCGGATGTCGCTGGTGATGGCCAGCATCAGCTTGCGGAAATTCTCCGCCTGCTTGGTGCGCTCGGAAAAGACTTCCAGCTGCGACAGCTTGGTGACGCCGTCCACCAGCCCGGCGATCTCGTCGCCGAACTTTTCCCGCACATCCTCATAGGTGACCAGCGTGTCCTCGATGGTGTCGTGCAGCAGCGCGGTGGCGATGGTGGGCACATCGAGCTTGAGGTCGGTGAGAATGGCCGCCACTTCCAGCGGATGGGCGAAATAGGGATCGCCCGAGGCGCGGAACTGCTTGCCATGGGCGTTCATGGCATAGACGTAGGCCTTGTTGAGAACCGCCTCGTCAGCGCCCGGATCATAGGCCAGCACCCGCTCCACCAGATCGGTCTGGCGCATCAGGCGGCGGCGGCCCCGCACCGGCGCGGGTGCGGCGGCTTTGCCGGGAGCGGAAGAGGCGGCGGGTGGAGTCATGGCCCCAGAATATAGGCGGTCAGGCCCCAAACCAGAACCGACCGGACGCAAAAAAGCCCGGCTTTGGGCCGGGCTTTCTCGAAACAGGCTTGGCTGTGGGCCAGATTACTCTTCGTAGTCAGCCTCGGGCTCCGGCTGGGGCTCGGCGCGGCGCTGGGCCTCGGAGGTCAGGGCGCGCAGCAGTTCTTCTTCGGTGACCTGGCGGGCGTGCGGATCCTCGCGGTCGTCGGTTTCGGGGCGGGCCTCCTCCGGCTCGTCCACTTCCGCATGTTTCTGCAGCGAGCGGATATAGTCTTCCTTGGCCTCTTCCGGCTTGATCAGCTTGGCGGCGATCTCACGCAGGGCCACCACCGGATTCTTGTCGCGGTCGCGCTCCAGCATGGGCTCGGCGCCGCCCGAAAGCTGGCGGGCGCGGAACCCGGCGGTCAGCACCAGGTCAAAACGGTTGGGAATCTTGTCCACGCAATCTTCGACCGTCACACGCGCCATGGGGAGTCCTTTTTTAGCATATTCAATAGCTTAGTAGCCCGAAAAGCCGCCACCATCAGGGATTGGGGCCGGAATAACAGAAAAGCCCCGCCCACGCCAAGATATAAGTCTCTAAAGCCGGCGGGGAACCGCGCGGTCCGGCAGGGCCGCCAGCATCTCCGCCGCCCCCTGCCCGGTCACCGGATGGCGCCAGTCCGGGGCGATCTCGGCCAGGGGAACCAGCACAAAGCTGCGCCCGGCCATGCGGGGATGCGGCAGGACCACCGGTCCATCCATGACCAAACCGTCATGGTCCAGCAGGTCCAAATCCAGGGTGCGGGGGGCATTGGGCGCGGAACGCATTCGCCCCATCTTAGTTTCCACCTGGTGCAAAAGCGTCAAAAGTTCAACGGGTTGAAGGCCGGTCTTGACAGCGGCAACCGCGTTGACGAACGGCGGGGCTGACGGGTCGGGCCAGGCCGGGGTTTCATAGAAAGACGAAACGGCCAGGATTTGCACGCCGTGCCGCGCCAGCCGCGCCAGCGCCGCCGTCAGCGTCGCCGCCGGAGGACCGGCATCAGACGGAAGATTGGCGCCCAGCGCCACAAGGATCATGGCCCCGCACCCCCGATTGTGCGCGTGCCGTCTATTTTGGAGGTCATTATGCTTTTCTACCCAAGCGAGAAACTCGCACTCTTCATCGACGGCGCCAACCTGTATGGCGCGGCCAAGGGTCTGCAGTTCGACATCGACTATAAGCGCCTGCTGGAACTGTTCGCCCGCAAGGGGACGCTGGTGCGCGCCTTCTATTACACCGCCGTGGCCGAGGACCAGGAGTTCTCGCCGCTGCGGCCGCTGGTGGACTGGCTGGATTATAACGGTTTCTCAGTCGTCACCAAGCCGCTCAAGGAGTTCACCGACGCCCAGGGCCGCCGCCGGGTGAAAGGCAACATGGACATCGAGCTGGCGATCGACGTGATGGAGATGAGCGCCTGTGTCGACCATGTGGTGATCTTTTCCGGCGACGGCGATTTCCGCCGCCTGGTGGAAGCGGTGCAGCGGCGCGGACGGCGGGTCAGCGTCGTCTCCACCATCCGCACCTCTCCGCCCATGGTGGCGGACGAACTGCGCCGCCAGGCCGACAATTTCA
>CALDFO010000500.1 GCA_937942205.1 uncultured Alphaproteobacteria bacterium | reverse complement strand
GGGCGGCGGTCAAGCTGAACCTGACAGTGGTGCCCAACGTGGCCGCCATCATCACCGAACCGTACCGGGGGCGCGGGGCCTGCATCAACTGCGGCATGTGCAGCGGCTATGGCTGCCAGACCAGGGCGCGGTCGTCTTCCGCCGTCTCGCTGTTGCCCTATGCGGAGGCCACCGGCAATTGTGAGATCCGCGCCTGGTCCTATGTGCGCGAGATTTCGGTGGACGCGACCGGCAAATGCACCGGCGCGGTTTATTTCGAGAAGAAGAACGCCAACCGCGAGGTGTTCCAGAAGGCCAAGGTGGTGGTGCTGGCCGCCAACGGCACCGAAACGCCGCGCCTGCTGCTGTTGTCGAAATCGGGCCGCTTTCCGCAAGGGCTGGCCAATTCCTCCGGCATCGTGGGCAAATATCTGATGACCGGCAATGGCGGCGGGGCGCACGGCCTCTTTTCCGATCCGCTGAACGAGTACAAAGGCTGCGTCACCGGCGCGGCGATCCTGGATTACGTCCCCAACGACGTGAAGGGGCGCGGCTGGTATGGCGGCGGCCGCCTGACGGCGCGGGGCCAGATGTCGCCCATCCAGTATGGCCTTTCCGGGCCGCACAACGCGCCGCGCTGGGGCGCGGGCTACAAGAAGGCGCTGATCGAGCAGGCCAACCGGCGCATGTCGCTGACCAACTTCATCTCGCAGCTGCCGCTGGAAACCAACATGGTGGACCTGGACCCGGAGGTGAAGGACGCCTGGGGCTTGCCCGCCATGCGGATCACCACCACCAGCCACGAGAACGACATGCGGGGCGTGCGCTTCTTCATCGAGAAGTCGGTGGAGATCCTCAAGGCGGCGGGCGCCAGCGAGGTCTGGGCCGACGCGCCCTCGGATGCGCGCGGCGGGGCCCATGCCCGCGGCACCTGCCGCATGGGCAACGATCCAAAATCCAGCGTGGTCAACAGGTATCACCGCGCCCATGACGTGCCCAACCTGTTCGTCGTGGACGGCTCCAGCCTGGTGACGGGCGGGCGCAACCATCCCACCATGACCATCTCGGCGCTGGCCTTCCGCGCCGCCGAACATCTGGCCAAGGCGGCCAGGACGGGCAATGTGCGGATATGAGGACGTCTTTTTTCCTGGTCCTGCTGCTGACGGCCGCGCCCGCCTGGGCGCAGGAGGAAGACCCGGTCATCTGCCGCCCCGGCCAGGCGCAGACGATTTCGCACATCCCCGGCCCCAAGGTCTGTATGCCCAAAAGCCAATGGGACGATCTGAAGAAGCAGGGGCTGGATATGAGCGCCGACGGCCGGGGGACGGTGGCGGCGGAGAAGTCGCGCAGCCTGAACCGGCCCGCTTGCAACGGCGGCAGCGACAGTTGCTTCTAGGGTCTTGCGATTGACCTTGGCGACATGGCGGCCTTAGCATCCCCAAAGGGGAGGACCGCCGCATGATCTCGCAAAGAGACGTCGAGCAGTATCGGGAAGACGGCTATCTGGTGGTGCCGGATGTGCTGGATGCGGCCCAGCTCGCCGCCTTGCGTCAAAGCCTGGACGCGCTGGTGGCCGGGTCCGCCGCCGTGACCGCCCATACCGATGTCTATGACCTGGAGCCCGGCCATACGCCGCAGGCGCCCAAGGTCCGCCGCATCAAGACCCCGCATCTGCATACGCCGCTGTTCTGGGACATCTGCAAGACGCCCCGGCTGGTCGGCATCCTGACGGCGCTGCTGGGCCCGTCGGGCGCGCGGCTGCAAAGCTCCAAGATCAATCTGAAGGAACCCCATTACGGCTCGCCGGTGGAATGGCATCAGGACTGGGCCTTCTATCCCCATACCAATGACGACATGCTGGCGGTGGGTGTGCTGCTGGACGACGCCTTTCTGGAGAACGGCCCGCTGCTGGTGGTGCCCGGCTCGCACAAGGGGCCGACCTTCGATCATCATTCCGGCGGCTATTTCTGCGGCGCCATGGATCCCACCCGCAACGAGGTGGATTTCGACAAGGCGGTGCCGCTGGTGGGCAAGGCGGGCTCGATGAGCTTCCATCATGTCCGGGCGGTGCACGGCTCGGCGCAGAACGTCTCGGACCGGCCGCGCCGCCTGCTGCTCTATGAATTTTCCGCCGCCGACGCCTTCCCGCTGATGGG
>CALDFO010000499.1 GCA_937942205.1 uncultured Alphaproteobacteria bacterium | reverse complement strand
GCGATGCGCAACGCATCCTTCTGATAGTGCGCGGCCAGGGTAACGATGGCCTTGGGCAGGGTGGCCGAGAACAGCAGGGTGCGCCGGTCTTCCGGCGTGGTTTCCAGGATAAACTGCAAATCCTCGCGGAAGCCCATGTCCAGCATCTCGTCCGCCTCGTCCAGCACCACGGCTTTCAGCGCGGTGACGTTCAAGGCGCGGCGTTCCAGATGGTCGCGCAACCGGCCCGGCGTGCCCACCACGATATGGGCGCCGCGCGCCAGTTCGCGCCGCTCCGCGCCGGGGTCCATGCCGCCCACACAGGAGACGATGCGCCCGCCCGCATAGTGATAGAGCCAATTCAACTCGCGCTGCACCTGCAAGGCCAGTTCGCGGGTGGGCGCGATGATCAGGGCCAGCGGATCGCCCGCCGGGCCGAAGGCATCGGCCCCCTCCAGCAGCGTTTCGGCCATCGCCAGGCCGAAGGCGATGGTCTTGCCCGATCCGGTCTGGGCCGACACCAGCAGGTCGCGGCCCTCGGCCTCCGGCTCCAGCACGGCCTTCTGGACCGGGGTAGGATGGACATAGGCGCGCTCGGTCAGGGCGCGGGCAAGGGCGGCATGGGTGTCGGGGAAGGTCACGGGAACTTTCGGGCGCGGATTTTCGGCCTCTCTTTAGTCCTATTGGCCCAAAAAGATAGTCAGGCCGCGGAACACCAGCCATGCGGCGGTCATATCGCCTGCCCGGCGCACCAGCCCGACGACCAAGCCCATTGGAAGTTATAGCCGCCCAGCCAGCCGGTGACGTCCACCACCTCGCCGATGAAATACAGGCCCGGCACGGCCCTGGCCTGCAGGGTGCGCGAATCCAGCCCGCGGGTGTCCACCCCGCCCAGCGTCACCTCGGCGGTGCGATAGCCTTCGGTGCCCGACGGGGTGACGCGCCAGTCCTGCATCCGCGCCGCCAGCCGCTGCATTCCGGCATCGGACAGATCGGCCAGCGTGCCCGCCAGCGCCAGGTCATCGGCAATGGCTTTTGCCAGGCGGCGCGGCAGCAGCGTCGCCAGAAAACCATGCGGCGATTGGCGGCCGTTGCGGCCCCGCGCCGCCCGCAGCAGCGCCATAACATCCTGGCCCGGCAACAGGTCGATCGCCAGTTCCGCGCCTTCACGCCAGTAGGATGAGATCTGCAAAATCGCCGGGCCGCTGAGGCCGCGATGGGTGAACAGCAGCGCCTCGTCGAAAGACGTCCTGCCGCAAGAGACGCGCGCGGGCAGCGCAACGCCCGCCAGCGGCGTCAGCGCGGCCAGCGTCGCGCCGCTGAAGGTCAGCGGCACCAGCCCGGCGCGGGTCTCGGTGACCGCCAGCCCGAACTGCGCCGCGATGCGATAGCCGAAATCGGTCGCCCCCATCTTGGGAATGGACTTGCCGCCGGTCGCCACCACCAGCGCGCGCGCCGAAACGGTTTCTCCGGAAGAAAGCCGGAGCGCATAGCCGTCCCCGGACCGGGCGACCGTCTCCACTCGCGTCCGCAGCTTCAGGTTCACGCCCGCCGCATCCATCTCAGCCAACAGCATGGCGATGATCCGGGTGGCGGAGCCGTCGCAGAAAAGCTGGCCCAGGGTCTTTTCATGCCAGGCGATGCCGTGGCGTTCCACCAGCGCCAGGAAATCCTGCTGGGTGTAGCGGCTGAGAGCGGAAATGCAGAAATGCGGATTGCCCGACAAGAACTGTTGGGGCGTGGCATTGAGATTGGTGAAGTTGCAGCGCCCGCCGCCGGAGATGCGGATCTTCTCGCCCGCCGCCCGGGCATGGTCCAGCACCAGCACGCGGCGGCCGCGCCCACCCGCCACAGCGGCGCACATCATGCCCGCCGCCCCGGCGCCGATCACGATGACGTCCCACTGGTCCATGCCCCGTTATGGCGTGGAAGCCATAAGGATTTCCAGCCGGTTCACCCTTCGCTAACCACCGCGATGGCGGCACGCCGCGAATCCGCGGCCGCCGATGGCCGCGCCCCTTTAAGGGTTTCTCCGCCAACCTGCCGCATACTGGGGGCCATGGGGATTTTCGCGGATATTCTGCCGGGCAGACCCTTGCCGCAGCGGCTGCTGGCGCTGGCGGCGATGACGGTGCTGTTCGCGCTGCTCAGCTATATCGGCTCGGCCGTCTATCACCGCGCCGACGGCTTCACCACGGTCAAACCCTTCTGCGGCGTGGCGCTGGCCATCATCCTGATCTGCGGCCGGTCCTGGCTGTGGCCGGTGCTGATCACCGGAACGGTGGGCGGGGCGGCGGCCAAGTATTTCTTCGCCGTCAGCCCCTTCGACATGGTCGCCACGCCCGCTTTGGCCGCGGCCACCCTCTATGCCACCCATGCCACGATGGAGCGCCTGATCGGCCCCCGGATCGACTTCCGGCGCTGGGCCCAGCTGGTGGGTTTCATCGGCATCGCGGCAGCCACCTCGGCGCTGTCGGCCTTCATCTTCGCTTTCGTTTTCGATCCAACCCAGGGCGCGGACGGCTGGCCCAACTGGCTGGCCTGGTGGATTCCCACCACCCTGTCGCATGTGCTGTTCACGCCGGTCCTGGTGCTGCTGGCGACGGCGGACCGGACGCTGTTGCGGCGGAACGGCCCCAAGATCGCCGTTTCGGCCGGACTGCTCTGTATCGCGCTGGCCGGTCTGTTCCTGCCGACCGAAGTGCCGCTGTCCTCGACCATTCCCCTGTCGCTGCTGCTGATTTCCCTGGTCTGTGAGATCGAGGGCGTCGCCATCGGGCTGCTGGTCACACAGGCCATCGTCACCATCGGGCCGCTGGCGGGCTGCAGCATGGCGGCGCTCATCCGCTTCCCGCTGGGCTATCAGCTTTACTTCTCCCAGATATTCCTGGGCGTTCTGGTGACGGTGATGCTGCCGGCGGCGGCGGCGATCTCCGAACGGCGCACCCTGAAAGACGGCATCACCGCCGCGCTGCGCCGCGAGGAAAAGATCAGCCAGGCCCTGCGCGCCAGCGAAGCCCGCTATCGCCAGAAGGCCGAGGAGGCGGCGGCGGCCAGCCATGCCAAGTCGGAATTCCTGGCCAGCATGAGCCATGAACTGCGGACGCCGCTGAACGCGATCCTGGGCTTTTCGGAAATCCTCAAGAACGAGGTTTTCGGACCACTGGGCCACGGCAAGTACCGCGAATATGCCGATGACGTGCATCGCAGCGGCGAACACCTGCTGGACCTGATCAACGACGTGCTGGACCTGTCCAAGATCGACGCCGGCAAGATGGAATTGCGCGAGCGGCGCTTCGCGCTGGAGGACCTGGTGACCGAGACCATGCTGCTGGTGCGCGGGCGCGCCGCCGGCCTGGCGCTGCGGACGGACCTGTCCGGCGGCCTGCCGGACATCATCGCCGA
>CALDFO010000498.1 GCA_937942205.1 uncultured Alphaproteobacteria bacterium | reverse complement strand
AATGCCCTGCGTTACGGCGCCAACGCGCTGGGCGGCGCCATCAACCTGGTCACGCCGACCGGCCGCGATGCCGCGCCGCTCGACGCGCGCATGGATGCGGGTAGCTTCGGCTATGTGAAGGGTCAGGCCAGCACTGCCGGCGTGTCCGGCGCTTTTGATTATTTCGCCACCCTGTCGGGCCAGCGCATTGACGGCTATCGCCAGCACAGCAACGGCGATGCCGTTCGCGGCAATTTCAATGCGGGCTACCAGTTCTCGCCGGACGCCGAAACGCGCTTCTACCTGGCGGCAACCCGGACCAATCAGCGGATTCCGGGCGA
This sequence comes from uncultured Alphaproteobacteria bacterium, assembly GCA_937942205.1. Taxonomy (GTDB): domain Bacteria; phylum Pseudomonadota; class Alphaproteobacteria; order Micropepsales; family Micropepsaceae; genus Rhizomicrobium. The sequence continues at coordinate 4,939 of CALDFO010000498.1, read as the reverse complement.
AATTACCAAGTCCCAGGCGCTGAACACACCCACCATGGCCAATCCCGGCTGGGTCACGCAGGACCAGCAGCGCAATGTGGATTCGATCCGCATTGCCAACAAGACCACGCTGCACTTCGACCAGACGGTGGTGGATGTGGGCGCTTTCTACAGCTACCGCCACGTGATGCACCCCATCTATCAGTGGCTGGACTATACGGTTGACGATTACGGCGGCTTCATCCGCGCCGTGGACGAGCGCCAACTGGGCGGACTTCGCAACCGCCTGACGGTCGGCGTCAACCTTCAGAACGGCACGATCGACACCCAGCAGTTCGTCAACCTGGCGGGTGCGGTCAAGGGCGCGCTGGCCGCCTCGATGGTGGACGACTCGACCAACCTGTCGGTCTATGCGGAAAATTCGCTCTATGTGCAGCCGGACCTGGCGGTGATCCTGGGTATGCAATATCTGGATGCGGGCCGCGACCGGCGCGACCGCTTCCTGACCGATGGCGACCAGTCGGGCAAGAAGAATTACGGGCTTTTCAGCCCCCGCTTCGGCCTGCTCTGGGACGCGGGAGCCGACTGGCAGGTGTTCGCCAACATTTCCCGCAGCGCCGAAATCCCGACCTATGACGCCAACAGCTTCGCCTCGCCCGCCAGCGCGAACCTGCGGGCGCAGCGGGCGACAACCTTTGAAATCGGCACGCGCGGCCGCAGCGGCATGATCGGCTGGGATCTCTCACTCTACCGCTCGAACATCAAGGACGAGTTGCAGTGCCTGACCACCGGCCCCTTAAGCGCCTGCAGCATCATCAATGCGGGCCGCACCGTGCATCAGGGTATCGAGGCGGGGCTGGATGCCGCCATCCCCGTGTCGGCCTTTGCGCCGGGCGACAGCCTGGCCATCGCCGCCGCCTATACCTATAGCGACTTCTATTTCGACGCAGACGCCCTGTACGGCAATAACGAACTGCCGGGCATCCCGCGCCAGTATCTGCGGGCCGAACTGCTCTACAAGCATCCCAGCGGTTTCTATGCCGGGCCGAACCTGGAATGGGCGCCGGGCCACTATTTTGCCGACAATGCCAACACCCTGGCGGTGGACCCGTATGCCCTGCTGAACTTCAAGGTCGGCTTCGACACCGGCGCGCAATGGTCCGCCTATCTGGAAGGGCGCAATCTTGCCGACAAGTACTATATCTCGACCGTGGCGATTGCAGGCGTGGCCAGCGCCACATCTGAGATATTCAATCCCGGTACCGGCCGCGCCGTGTTCGGCGGCCTGAGGTTCCAATGGTGACAGGCGATAACGACCGGCGGCCCGAGGCCGCCGGTGCCCTCTATCGCGCACTCTGGCGTTGGCATTTCTATGCCGGGCTGGCGGTCGCACCCTTTCTGTTAATCCTCAGCATCACGGGCGCGATCTACCTGTTCAATGACGAGATCGAGGACCGGCTGAACCCCGGTCTTCGCTTCGTGACCACCCAGGCACCCGCCATGCCGGTATCCCATTGGATCGCCGCCGCCCAGATGGCGCATCCGGGGACGGTGACACGGGTGGACCTGCCCGCCTCGCCCGACCGGCCGGGCATCGTCTCCATCACGCCTGCCACAGGCGCACCGCTCCAGGTCGCGGTGGAACCCGGCACGATGCGGGTGATGGGCGCGTCCGTGTACGAGCGGACGCTGACCGGCTTCGCGCGGGTTCTGCATGGCACGCTGACCATCGGCACATGGGGTGACCATATCGTCGAACTGGTGGCCTGCTGGACGCTGGTCCTGCTGGCGACCGGCCTTTACCTGTGGTGGCCGCGTGGAACACGGATCAACCTGGGCGGCGTGTTTTTTCCCCGGCCATGGCTGCGCGGGCGGCTGCTGTGGCGCGACGTGCACATGACCGTGGGCGTGTGGACGACGGTGTTGATCCTGTTCATGATCCTGACGGGCCTGCCCTGGGCGGAAATCCAGGGCCGCATCGTCCGGCAGGGCGTGACGGCGCTGGGCATCGGATATCCCGTGAACCGGACCGCTCCGCAAAGCGTGCCGTTGAAAAACGTGCTGCGCGATGCGCCCTGGACCCTGGAAGAAACACCCCTGCCCCAATCACAGCACCATGACCATTCCGGTGCGGGTTCCCCGGCGTCCGGCCGCGACACAGCGGCGGAAGCGGGCGTGGATGGGATCGTGGCCGGTCTAAAACGGTACGGCCTGACGGGAGGATATGCCCTTTTGCTGCCGGCCGGACCAACAGGGGTCTATACCGCATCGGTCTATCCCAACCAGCCGCAGGGGCAGCGGACGCTGTTTTTCGACCGGTACAGCGGGGCATTGATCCGCGAGACGGGTTATCGCGACTATGGCTGGGGCGCGAAGGCCATCGAGTTGGGTGTGCAATTGCACATGGGCAATTATTTCGGCCGCATCAACCAGATCGTGATGCTCCTCCCCTGTCTCGGCATCATCCTCTTGGTGGTGACGGGCATAGGCATGTGGTGGAAGCGCCGCCCGTCCGGCAGGCTCGCGCCCCCACCCAAGGTACCCGAGGCGCGGCTGAAAGGCGCCATGATCCTGATGGGCGTGGCGGGACTGTTGTTGCCCCTGTTCGGCGCGTCCTTGATTGCGGTGATCGTTTTCGACCGTGTTGCGATGGCGCTCCACGCATCCCGGTAAGTGCCTTTTTATCGCGCGCACCCGATCCGCGAAGCCGTATTGCGACCGGCGCGGATCGCCCTACCCGGCCTTGTTTGCAAGGGCCCCGTCCGTCGCCAATACGGAAACGGGTTCTTCAGCAGGACCGGCTAGAATCCCGCCCGCAAAGCGGAGAACATTATGGACACCATGCATCCCCTCGGTCGCGCCGTGTTCGCGGGCTTGGCCATCTTTGTGGTCTGGATGATGGTCAGGGCCGTGCGCAGGGGCCGCATCTATGCCCGAGGCAGGGAATTCCGGATTGACAGCAAGCCCATCATGTTCAGCCTGGCATTCGCGGTTCACATGTTCATCGCGGCGTTCTGCGTCTGGTGCGCTGCCGGTTATGATCCGCGCGCCTTTTTCGAGATGGTTCTAGGCAATTAAGCTTCCACACGGCCGCCTCTCGCGCCGCAACCGGTCGCGGCCTTGGGATGCTTTTCAGGCAAGCGCTTCCAGAACAGGCCGCGCGGCCCGCCCAAACGCGCCCCGATCTAACATATTGAAATACATAGGGATCGCCCGTGAGGATGGGCCCGATTGGCTGAGCCCTTTCCCGCCCACGCCCTCCCGCGACCGTCCGGGAGCAGGACGCTTCGGCGCCGGCCCTGGAAGCGCATTGCCAGCCGGGTTTCCGTCTGGCTCAATGACAAAAACAGATCGCGACGATCACGTCCCGCAAAGCCAGCATCCGATACAAGGCTGGCGCGCAAAGCGTGGAACGGAATGCGGCCAGGAAATGAAGGGGGCGGACGATGGGAACGCGGCGCAGGAGTTTTCGGGAGGGCGCTCTGGCGCTACCCGCCGCGCTGGCGGCCCTGGCCGGCGGCGGCGGCATGGCGGCACAGGCCGCCAAGGCCAGGCGGGACCTGCTGGGCGAACTCGGCGTGCGGCCCTTCATCAATGCCGCCGGCACCTATACCACCCATAGCGGCTCGCTGATGCGGCCCGAAGTGATGGAGGCGGTCAACCATGCCTCACAGTATTTCGTCGATGTGAACGAACTGCATGACGCGGTCGGCAGGCGGATTGCCGCCCTGGTGGGTTCGCAAGCCGCCATGGTGACGGCGGGCGCCGCCTCGGCCCTGACGCTCGGCGTCGCGGCGACCCTGACCGGGCTGGACCGCGAGAAGATCAACCAGATTCCCGATCTGACCGGGATGAAGAACGAAGTCATCATCCAGAAGGCCCACCGCTTTCCCTACGACCACGCCATCCGCAATACGGGCGTGCGGCTGGTGGAGGTCACTTCCCGCGCCGAGCTGGAACGGGCGGCCAATGACAGAACCGCCGCGCTGTTCTTCCTGAACTATGCGAACAACAAGGGCGAGATAAAAGACGCGGAATTCGTGGAGATCGGCCGGAAGCTGCGCATCCCCACCTTCAACGACGCGGCCGCCGATGTGCATCCGGTCGAGAATGTCTCCAAGTGGGTCAAGATGGGCTTCGACCTGGTCTGCTTTTCCGGCGGCAAGGGATTGATGGGCCCGCAATCCTCGGGCCTGCTTCTGGGCCGCGCCGACCTGATCGCCGCCGCGCGCGCCAACAACAGCCCGTCCTCGGCCACCATCGGCCGGGGCATGAAGGTCAACAAGGAGGAGATGCTGGGCATCCTGGTCGCCCTGGAATCCTTCCTGCAACGCGACCACGCCAAGGAATGGCTGGAATGGGAGAAAAGCGCGCAGGTCATCATCGACGGCATCACCGCGGTGCCGGGCGTCACGGCGGAAGTCTATCTGCCGGAAATCTTCAATCGCTGGCCCCATATCCGCGTCACCTGGGACGAGGCCAGGCTGGGCGTCACGCGGGCCGATGTCATCCGCAAGATGCGCGCGGGCGAGCCTTCCATTCTCGTCTGGTCCGGCCAGGACGCGCTGGACCTGGGCGTCATCACCCTCAAGCCGGGCGAGGACCGCATCGTCGCGCGCCGGTTGAAACAGGAACTGCAGGCGAGCTGACGCCATGAAACGCGGGCTCCTGCCGCTTGTGCTGCTGCTCGGCCTGGGTCTTCCGGTGGCCGGGTCCACGCCCGCCGCCAAACCCATGGACGTGCGCGTCGATGAAGGCACCTCCATGGCGGTGGCGGTTTCGCCCGACGGCCGCATGTTGGCCATGGACCTGCAAGGCAGCATCTGGGTCCTGCCCGCAAGCGGCGGCGCCGCCCGGCGCATCACCGACCTGTTCAGCGACGCCCGCCAGCCCACCTGGTCGCCCGACGGCAAGACCATCGTCTTTTTCGCCTATCGCGACGGCGGCTATCACCTGTGGT
>CALDFO010000497.1 GCA_937942205.1 uncultured Alphaproteobacteria bacterium | reverse complement strand
CCGACAAGGGCTTGCTGGCTTCCATGCTGGAACCGCCGCTGGGGCCGTGGGAGGCGGATTTTCCGTCAAAGGCCCGCGCGCTGAAGCAGGCGCCGTTCGCGGCGCAATGGACCCGGCGCGCCGGTGTGGTGCGCCATGGTTTCACCCATTTCGAACTGGAGATCGAGGTCTATGCCGCCGAGGTTACGCGGCGTCCCAAAACCGCGGGCGCATGGATAGCGGCGGCGAAGCTGGGCGAGGTCGCGTTGCCCACCGTGATGCGCAAGATCGTGGAGCACGGGTTGGACGAGGGCGGGCCGCTGTTCCGGCTGCGCCCGCGCCGGTCAGCTCAGTCCCGACCGTAGCTGCTGGCGCAGCACATCGATCGGCACCAGGGTGCCGTTCATCTCGAACTGCCAGAAGGTCCAGCCATTGCAGGCTTCCAGCCCTTGCACATGCGCGCCCATCTGGTGGATGGAGCCGCTGGCGGTGGCGGTGACCAGGGTGCCGTCGGCCCGGACCTTGGCGGTCTGGTGCTTGCGGTTGCCGCGCAGCACGGCGCCGACCGGCAGCAACCCGCGTTCCACCACCCAGCCGAAGGGAATGCGCGGCTCGGCCCGCTTGGACTTGGTGACTTCGATCACATCGCTGTCGGCGGGCACCACTTCGGCGATGCGGGCGCGGGCGACATCGGCATAGGTCTTTTCGCGCTCGATGCCGATGAAGCGGCGGCCCAGCCGCTTGGCCACCGCGCCGGTGGTGCCGGACCCGAAGAAGGGGTCCAGGATCACGTCGCCCGGCTTGGTGGACGACACGATCACCCGATGCAGCAGGGCCTCCGGCTTCTGGGTCGAATGGGCCTTCTGGCCATTGGAGTCCTTGATGCGCTCATGCCCGGCGCAGATCGGCAGCGTCCAGTCCGAGCGCATCTGCAACTCGTCGTTCAGCGCTTTCATCGCTTCATAGTTGAAGGTGTATTTCTGCTCCGGATTCTTGGTCGCCCAGATCAGGGTCTCATGGGCGTTGGTGAAGCGGCGGCCCTTGAAGTTGGGCATGGGATTGGACTTGCGCCACACCACATCGTTGAGGATCCAGAAGCCCAGATCCTGCAATGTGGCGCCGACGCGGAAGATGTTGTGATAGGAGCCGATCACCCACAGCGTGCCGGTGTCCTTCAGGCAGCGCCGCGCGGCGGACAGCCAGTCGCGGGTGAAACGGTCGTAATCGGAAAAGCTGCCGATCTGGTCCCAATGGTCGTCCACCGCGTCCACCTTGGACTGGTCGGGACGGCGCAGTTCGCCGCGCAGCTGCATATTGTAGGGCGGGTCGGCGAAGATCAGGTCGGCGCAGCCTTCCGGCAGCGCGTTCATGCGCGCGATGCAATCACCCTCGATGACCTGATCCAGTTTCAGCCCGCTCATATGTCCGCCCAAAAGATATCAACAGCGGATTCACAGTGAGTCGGCGCGATTCGCGCGTCAAGAGTCTTGCGGAATCAAAGTGTTAGATAATTGAGTCCCGGATTCATCCCCATACAAGATGTTGTGTACCGGGGAGAAGGAACGGCGGTGGTGAATCGTTACGCCGCAGGTCCGCAGGCCCGCCAGATGGTCGGCGGTGCCGTAACCCTTGTTGCTGCGCCAGTTGTAGCCGGGATGTTCGTCATGCAGCCGCGCCATCAGCCGGTCGCGCGTGACCTTGGCGATGATCGAGGCCGCGGCGATGGACAGCGAGACGCTGTCGCCCTTGACGATGGTATCGCAGGGGCAGGGCAGCGCCGGAGCGTCGTTGCCGTCCACCAGGGCGAAATGCGCCGCCACATTCAAGGCCCGTACCGCCCGCGCCATCGCCAGATGCGTGGCCTGGCGGATGTTCACCAGGTCGATCTCGCCCACGCTGGCTTCGCCCACCCCGACCGCCAGCGCCTGATCCAGGATGCGGGGATAAAGCGCCTCGCGGCTGTCTTCGCTGAGTTGCTTGGAATCGTTCAGCCCGCGCGGATATCTGCGGAAATCCAGGATCACCGCCGCCGCCACGACGGGCCCGGCCAGCGGTCCGCGCCCGGCCTCGTCCACGCCACAGACGAAAAAGGGGCTGGAAAGGCCATCGGCCATTCCGGCTGACACGCGCCGCTCGTGACGGAAATGGGGCATGGCCCATTTCTAGAAGAGGGCGAGCTGATCGCCAATACGGGCGGGGCGCCGGAAGCTGTGGATGGCCAGAGGCGGGGCGGGCCGGTTGAGCCCCTGCTTGCGCACCGCCATATGGAAGCGCCGCGCCATCATTTCCGCATACGGTCCGGTTCCCTTCATGCGGGTGTTCCAGGCCGCGTCATAATCCTTGCCGCCGCGCATCTGGCGCACCAGGGTCATCACATGCCGGGCGCGGCCGGGTGCATTGGTTTCCAGCCATTCGCGGAACAGATCCTTGATCTCCAGCGGCAACCGCAGCAGCACATAACCGGCGCTGCGGGCGCCATGACCGGCGGCGGCCGACAACACCGCCTCCATCTCGTGATCGTTCAGCGCCGGAATGGCGGGTGCGAACATCACCCCGGCGGGAACACCCGCATCGGCCAGACCCTGGATCGCCTGCAGCCGCCGCGAAGGGGTGCCGGCGCGCGGCTCCATGGCGCGGGCCAGCTTGCGGTCCAGGGTGGTGATGGACAGCGCCGCCTTGGCCAGGCCCATCGCCGCCATCTCCGACAGGATATCCAGGTCGCGCAGGATCAGCGGCGACTTGGTGACGATGGCGACGGGATGGCGGAAGTCGCGCAGCACCTCCAGGATCGAGCGCGTGATCCGCATCTGCTTTTCCAGCGGCTGGTAGGGGTCGGTGTTGGTGCCCATGGCGATGACCCGCGGGACATAGCCCGGCGCGCTCAGTTCCTTGGCCAGAAGCCGCGCCGCGTCCGGTTTGGCGAACAGGCGGCTTTCAAAGTCCACGCCCGGCGACAGGCCCAGATAGGCATGGGTCGGCCGGGCGAAGCAGTAGATGCAGCCATGCTCGCAGCCGCGATAGGGATTGATCGA
>CALDFO010000496.1 GCA_937942205.1 uncultured Alphaproteobacteria bacterium | reverse complement strand
CGGCGCGCTATGGCCGCGCCGCCGACTGGCTGGCCGGGCTGCGCGTGGCCACGCCCTCAGGACTGTTCACGGCGCGGGATATGCCCGCCAGCGCGCTGGGGCCGGACCTGAAACAACTGATGCTGGGATCGGACGGCACGCTGGGCATCATCACCAGCGCCACCCTGCGGGTGCGCGCGCTGCCCGCGGCGGAAGACTGGCGCGGCTATGTCTTTCCCGATTTCGCCAGCGGGCTGGCGGCGATCCGCGAGGCGCGGCGGCAGGGCCTGCCGCACACCATGCTGCGACTGTCGGATGCGGCCCGGACCCGCCTGCATCTGGCGCTGGACCGCGCCCGCCATCCGTTCGACGCACGCCGGATGGCCACCGATGCCTGGCTGCGTCTGCGCGGCTTCGACCACAAGGCCTGTCTGCTGGTGGCGGGATTTGCCGGGCGCGCCGAGGAGGTGGCGCGCGGGCGCAAGGGTTTCGAGGCCCTGGCCCGCCGTCTTGCGGCCGCCTCCCTGGGGCCGCAGCCGCGCTGGCCGGCCCAGCGCCATGACGCGCCTTACCTGCGCGATGTGCTGCTGGATCGCGGGCTGGGACTGGATGCGATCGAGGTTTCGGCCAACTGGGCCACCCTGCCCGGCCTCTATACCGCCCTGCGTCACGCCCTGCAGCGCGCCATGCGCGATCACGCGCCCCGCCGGGGCGCGCAAGGGCTGGTGCTGACGCACACCGCCAACGCCTATCCCGACGGCGCGGCGCTGCATGTGTCATGGCTCTATCCGCGCCTGCTGGAAGACGACCTGGCCCAAAACGATCTGGTTCAGGCCGCCGCGATCCGCGCCGCCGCGCTGACGGCTGTGGCGGAAGCGGGCGGCAGCATCAGCCATGCCTGGGGCGCCGGCGCGGACTATCGCGGCCGGATGGAGGCCGAAAGAAGCGCCCAGGGCGTGGCCGCGCTGGCCGCCGTCAAGCAGGCGCTGGACCCCAAGGGCATTCTCAATCCGGGCAAGCTGTTGCCTTAAGCGGCTTTAAGGTCATTCCCGCGCTCGCAGCGCCTAACGGCGCCAATTGTTGAGAATGGCAAGAAGAGTAAAGCAGGCTCACCCTTCGACAAGCTCAGGGTGAGGAATTCCTCATGCTGAGCCTGTCGAAGCATGAGGCCGCGAAAGCGGGAATGACAAGTGGAAAGCCTTAAGCCGCGTCCAGCGCCGCGCGCACGGCCTTGGCCGCTTCGGCCACCGCGTCATGCGCCTGCGGCAGCACCGTCTGCAGATAGATGAAGCCGTGCACCAGGTCGGGATAGTCGGCCAGCGTCACCGTCACGCCCGCGTCGCGCAGCTTGTCGGCATAGGCCAGTCCCTCGTCATGCAGCGGATCGTAGCCCGCCAGCATCACATAGGCGGGCGGCAGGCCGGACAGATCCGCAGCCCGGAGCGGGGAGACACGCGGCGCGGCGCGGTCCACCCCCGTCGGCGCATACAGGCCGAGGAAATAGTCGATGGCCTGCCGTTCCAGGAAATACCCCACCGCGAATTCATGCAGCGAGGCGGTTTCGCCGCCCAGTTGGGTGAAGGGAAACAGCAGAAGCTGACAGGCCAGTTTCAGGCCGCCCTTGTCCCGGGCCAGCTGGGCGACCACCGCCGCCAGGGTCGCGCCCGCGCTGTCGCCGCCCACCGCGATGCGCCCCGCATCCACCCCCAGTTCGGCGGCGTTGGCCTCGATCCATTGCAACGCCGCCCAGGCGTCATCCACCGCCGCCGGATAGGGATGCTCCGGCGCGAGGCGGTAGTCCACCGCGATCACCTTGAAGCCTCCCTCGGCGGTGAACAGGCGGCAGAGCCCGTCATGGCTGACCAGGCTGCCCGCGACAAAGCCGCCGCCATGGAAATAGATCAGCGCGGCCTGCGGTCCGCTGGCGGCGACCGGCGCATAGACGCGCGCGGGGATGTCGCCCGCCGGGCCGGGAATGGTGAGATTGTCCACCTTGCCGACCGCCACATCCTTGGGGCCGGTCAGCTCCATCATCCCGGCGAAGGACTGGCGCATCAGATCGAGCGGAATATCCCAGACCTTGAGACGCGGGATCGCCGCCATCCGGTCGAGAAAGGCTTTTACCAGCGGGTCCAGGGGCATGACAGGTCCGGGAAAGTTCGCCGCCCGATGCTAACGCATCCAGTCTCCCCGTGCACAGACCACCCTCCCCTTCGCGTGCGTCAGCACGCCGGAAGGGGAGGTGGTTTCAACGTGCGAAGGCGACCTCTTGGGAGCCGAGCGGAAGTTGAAACCGGTGGGGTTCAAGAAAAGAGGCGTTCAATGCAAAGTAATGCTGGCTTCCGGGTCGATACGGCCGGTGCGGATATCGCCCAACAGGACCAGCATCAGGAACCAGAACCGGGCGCGTTCATGGCTGCCCTCGGCTTCCAGCGTCATCACCGCGCGGCTGGCATAGTCGGAGGCGGCCGCGCCATGCTCGGACGCCAGATCGGAAGCCAGACGGTAAAGGTCGCCGGTGGTCATACGCATGGGCGCATGATGGCCCGGCGACATGAATGCTGGCTTAACTCAAAAATATCCTTTTACTAACAATGAGTTGATGTCGAATTACACACTCTGCTCGTTATTTGCTATATACCCCGTCCAACAAGCGTGGATTTTTCCGTGCGCGGCAAAAGCGTTCTCCTGATCATCGGCGGCGGCATCGCGGCCTATAAAAGCCTGGAGTTGATCCGGCGGCTGGCCGAGCGGGGTGTGAAATCCCGCGCCATCCTGACCAAGGCGGGGGCGGAATTCATCACACCGCTCTCGGTGGCGGCGCTGACCGGAGAAAAGGTCTTCACCGACCTGTTCAGCCTGACCGATGAATCCGAGATGGGCCATATCGAACTGTCGCGCAGCGCCGATCTGGTGGTGGTCGCGCCCGCCACCGCCGACCTGATGGGCAAGATGGCGGGCGGACTGGCGAACGACCTGGCCTCCACCGCGCTGCTCGCCACCGACAAGCCGGTGCTGATGGCTCCGGCGATGAATGTGCGGATGTGGCAAAGCGCGCCGGTGCGCCGCAGCGGCGAGACACTGAAAAAAGACGGCGTGCTGTTCGTGGGCCCCAATGACGGCGAGATGGCCTGCGGCGAGTTCGGCCCCGGCCGGATGGCCGAACCTTTGGAGATCGTCGCCGCCATCGAACAGGCGCTGGCGGTGGGCGCACCGCTGAAAGGCGTGCGGGCGCTGGTGACGGCGGGG
>CALDFO010000495.1 GCA_937942205.1 uncultured Alphaproteobacteria bacterium | reverse complement strand
GAGGATGCGGGGGAAAAGGACTCCGTGGCGGGCCGGGCCGCCGTTTCCATCCTGCTGGCCCAGGATCTGGCGGTGGTGCCGCTGCTGCTGGTGACCAACGCGCTGGGCGCGCCCATGACCGGCAGGGCGCTGTGGGGCGTGGGCTGGCGGCTGGTACTGGCCTTCGCGCTGCTGGCCGCCTTCATCCATGTGCTGGCGCGGGTGAAAAGCTTCCGCTTTCCCGCCAGCGAATATCTGCTGAAGCATTCCGATGTCGGCACGCTGGGGGTGCTGGGGGTGTGCTTCGCCTCGGCCTCGATCAGCGGCCTGATGGGCCTGTCGCCCGCGCTGGGCGCCTTTCTGGGCGGGCTGGCGGTGGGCCATTCCACGTTGCGGCGCGGCGCGCTTTCGATGGCCGAGCCGGTGCAGGCGATCCTGCTGTTCGTCTTCTTCCTGTCGGTGGGCCTGCTGATCGACCTGACCTATCTGATGCAGCAGGCCTGGGTGATCGCGGCGGCGCTGCTGGTGGTGACGGGCGGCAAGACGGTGCTGAACTTCATCCTGCTGGTGCTGGCGGGCGAGAAGGTCGAAACCAGCTTCATGACCTCGCTGTTCCTGTCGCCGGTGGGGGAATTCTCCTTCGTGATCGCGGGCGCGGGCCTGACCGTCGGGGCGCTGTCGCCCGCCGGCCACAAACTGGCCATCGCGGTGATCGCCATGTCGCTGCTGGCCTCGCCGATCTTCTTCCTCTGCGCCCGGCTGGCGCACCGTTTCGCCACCACCGGCCGCATCCTGCCGCCACGCGCGGCGGCGGAACTGGCCCTGCCCGGTCCGGGCTAGCGTTCCATCAGGCCTACGCTTGGGCTTGGCCTTCCGGATCCTGGTGAATCACGATCTGCGCGCCCGGCCAGGCGGCGGCGATGGCGGCGGAGACCTCGTCGCTCACCGCATGGGCCTGGGCCAGCGACATGGCGCCGTCCAGCACGATATCGAACTGAATGAAGGTGCTGATTCCGGCCTGGCGGGTCTTGAGATTGTGCACGCCCCTGACCGCCGCAAAGCCCTCGGCGATGGCGCGGATACGCGCGCGGTCGGCATCGGGCAGCTCGCGGTCCATCAGCTGGTCCAGGCTCTGGCGGGCCACCTCCCAGGCCGACTGCAACAGGATCAGCGCCACGCC
>CALDFO010000494.1 GCA_937942205.1 uncultured Alphaproteobacteria bacterium | reverse complement strand
CCCGCCGCCGACGCGCCTGTCGCCACCATGCCCGCCGCCGATGGCCGCCGCACCAGGGATGGCGCGCGCATCACCCTGAAAGGCGCGGGCGACCGGCCCGCCGCCGTCTTTGTGCGCGGCCTCACCGCCTGGGTGGTGGTGGAGAATGCGCCCGCCCTCGACACCGCCAATCTCAAGACCGGGCTGGGCGATTTCGCGGGCGCGGTGGACGCACTGTCCAGCAACGGCCTGTCGATCCTGCGGGTGACGTTGAAAGCGCCCGCCGAGATCGGCGCGAGCATCGACCGGGGCAATCTGGTGGTGGAGATCGCGCCCAAGGTCGCGCCGCCGCCGGGCACCATCGGCTTTGCCCGCAACCAGTCCGACCCGCGCCGCACCTCGCTGTCCACCCTGCTGCCCGCCGCCGACCATGTCTTTCCGTTGCAGGACCCGGCGGGCGGCGACACGCTGCTGGTGATTCCCGCCACGCCGGGACGCGGCGTCGCCGCGCCGCGCTTCTTCGCCGATTTCGCCATCCTGCCCAGCGCCAGCGGGTTGGTGATGCGCGCCTATGCCGACGACCTGCGCGTGGAGGTGAATCAGAGCCGCGTCACCATCGCCCGTCCGCAGGGCCTGGGCCTGACGCCGCCCCAGATGCCGGTGGCGCAAAGCCCCGCCGCGCTGGCGCGTTTCGCCGACGGTCCCTCCTTCCTGGATTTCAAGAACTGGAGCCGTCCCGCCGCCGGAAGTTTCCTGGCCACCCAGCGTCAGCTCACCCAGTCCATCGCCCGCCTGCCCGCCGCCCAGGCCGGCACGGCGCGGCTGAACCTGGCGCGCTTCTATCTGGCCAACCAGTTCGCCGCCGAAACCCTGGGCCTGATCAATCTGATCCAGAAGAACGATCCGGCCCTGGCGGGCGACGCCCAGCTTGCCACCATGCGCGCGGCGGCCTCCTACATGATGGGCCGCACTCGCGACGCGCGCAACGAACGGGCGGGACCGGGTTTCGATTCGGACCGCCATGCCGCCCTGTGGCGCGGCCTGATCGAGGCGGGACAGGAGGACTGGAAGAACGCCCATGACCATCTGGAACAGGCGCAAGGCGTGCTGGCCCGCTATCCGGCGGAATGGCAGGCGCGCGCCCATCTGGCCCATGCCGAGGCGGCGCTGGGCCTGAACCGGCTGGACCTGGCCGATGCGGCGCTGGCCCATATGCCCAAGAACCTGCCGCCGCGCGAGGCGCTGGCCGCCGAACTGCTCAAGGCGCGCATCCTGGCCGCCTCCAGCCGCTTCCATGACGCCGCGCCGCGGCTGGCGGCGCTGGAGAAAAGCGGCGACGAGACCATCGCCGCCCAGGCGATCTTCCATCGTCTGGATTCCGGGCTGGCGGCGGGCGCGATCACCCCCGTTCAGGCGACCGAGCAGCTGGAGAAGCTGCGCTTCCGCTGGCGCGGCGACGCGCTGGAGATGAAGACGCTGCGCAAGCTGGCCGGGCTCTATTTCACCGCGGGCAAATGGCGCGACGGCCTCAAGACCCTGCGGGTGGCGACACAGAATTTTTCGGGCGTGGACGAGGCCCGCATGGCGCAGGACGACATGCGCGGCGCCTTCACCAAGTTGTTCCTCAAGGGCGGCGCCGACAAGATGAAGCCGGTGGATTCGCTGGCGCTGTTCTATGACAATATCGACCTCACCCCCATCGGCCCGGATGGCGACGACATGATCCGCCGCATGTCCGACCGGCTGGTGGCGGTGGACCTGCTGGGCCCGGCCGCCAATCTGCTGGCCTATCAGGTGGACAAGCGCCTGGACGGCATCGCCAAGGCCCAGGTCGCCACCCGGCTGGCCGCCGTCTATCTGATGGACCGCAAGCCGGAAAAGGCCGTGGCCGCCTTGCGCGACTCGCACATCACCGGCCTGCCCGACGCCGAAATGCACGAACGCATGTTGCTGGAGGCGCGCGCCTTCGCCGCCCTCAAGCAGTGGGACAATGCGCTGGACCTGATCGCGGTGGACGAGGCGCCGGACACGCGGCGGCTGCGCGCCGACATCTATTGGGAAAGCGGCAACTGGGCCGTGGCCGGGCAGAAGGCCGAGGAACTGCTGGGCACGCGCCACAGCGACGCCGCCCCCCTGACCGGCGCGGAGCGCGGCCAGGTGATGCGCGCCGCCGTCGCCTACAGCCTGGCCGGCGACCAGCCCGGCCTGACGCGGCTGCGCCAGAATTTCGGGGCCAAGATGAAAGCCAGTCCCGACGCCAATCTCTTTGCCGTGCTGTCGGCCAGCATCGACCAGCATGGCCTGGCCTTCCGCGAGGCCGCCGCCCAGATCGCCTCGGTGGATACGCTGCAAGCCTTCATGAAGGACTTCACCCGCCGGCAGGCGGACGCGCCGCGCTCCTGACCGTTCAGAGTTTCTGCTTTTTCAGCCAGGCCAGAAGCCGTGCCGCCAGGTCTTCCCAGCCCGGCTCGCCGATCAGCCAGTGCCCCCGTCCGTCCAGCACCTCCACCGTGGCGCGATCGCCATAGCGGGCGGCGGCGCGGGCCACGGTCTGGGGCGAATTGACCCGGTCCTCGCGGCCGGTGACGAACAGCAGCGGACAGCCGATGGCGGCGCCGTCCACTTCGGTGGTGCGGTTCATGTCCAGCGCCCAGTGCATGATCTCGTGCATGGCCCGGCCGGATTCGCGCACAAAGCCGTCGAACACCGTCTCGCGCATCGCGCGCGGCACGCAGTTGAGCGACTGGCTGAAGGCGATGTCGCGATTGGCTTCCAGCACCTGGGTCCAGAAGCCCGGATGCAGGAACATGGCCTGGGCGGCGGCGATCTCGGCCAGGGTGGCGGGCGCCACGCCCCAGGGCGGCGACGGCGCCAGCAGGACCAGCGCGGCGGTCTTGCGCCGCGCCGCCACCATCTGGGCCAGAAGGCCGCCCATCGAATGGCCCAGCAGGATGGGCGAGTCCAGCGCCGCGATCTCGTCTTCCAGGTCGGCGGCGTAATCGGCCAGGCCGGTGACGCCCAGCACGGCGGGCGGCGACGCGGTTTCGTGAAAGCGCAGACAGGGTGTGGTGACGCGATATCCGGCGGCCTCGAATGCGGCCTTCAGCCCCTGCATCGCCAGGGGGTTGCAGAACGCCCCATGGATCATGACCACCGGGTTCTTCGTCATGCGAGATGCGCGAATTCGGCGATGACCGCGCGATAGGTGTCGCGCTTGAACGGCACGATCAGCGCCGGCAGGCCGTCCAGCGCCACCCATTGGAAGGCGGAGAATTCCGGCTCATGCGCCGCCAGATTGATGTCGGCGTCGCTGCCGGTGAAGCGCAGGGCGAACCATTTCTGGGTCTGGCCCCGGAACCGGCCGTGAAAGGCCACCCCCACCAGATGCGGCGGCAGGTCGTACTGCACCCATTCGTCCTTTTCGGCCATGATCTCGGCCTTGTCGGTGCCCACTTCCTCCAGCAATTCGCGCAGCACCGCCTGGCGCGGCGTCTCGCCTTCGTCGATGCCGCCCTGCGGCATCTGCCAGCCTTCCACGGTCTGGTCGATGCGCTTGCCGACGAACACCTTGCCGTCCCGGTTGAATAGCATGATGCCGACGCAAGGACGATAGGGCAGGTCGGAGGCAGAGGGCATGGAATGTGACTGTCTTATCGGCGCGAGAGATTTTGTCCGTCCGGGCAGGCGCGAGCCGGTATGGGCAAGCAGCCCAGGCGGGACGACGAACCCGGCGGGCAAAAGAACCGCGCCTATTGTTTCGGCGCGTTCACTATGGCGGAAACCGGCACCAGGACAAAGCCCCGCGCTTCCAGCCCCTTGGCCCAGGCGGCGATGCGCGCCACGCTGACGGGATAGAGGAAGGCGCTGCCCACCGCGCTGCCGTTGGCGCGGGCCTGGGTCTCCAGCTCCAGCAGGCGGCGGTCGATCTCCAGCGCGGACTGGATGCTGTCCAGGCTGCCGCCGCTCTGCGCCGCGGGCAACCCGACCTGGGTGGCGGTGGCGGGCGCCACCGACTGGGAGGCGGTTCCGTTGTCCAGGAAATAAAGACCGCGCCGCGCCAGGTCGCTCAGCACCGGCGACAGCGCCGCCGAGTCCGACAGGAAGCGTTGGCCCAACAGATTGGTGACCCCGGCATAGCCGGTGAAGCGCGACAGCGACCAGTGCAGACGCTCGATATTGGCCTCCTCGGTGATCCCGGCGCGCAGGGTATGGGGCCCCGGATCGCTGTCGGGGAAATCGAACGGTTCCATCGGAATCTGCAGCACCACCTCATGGCCACGGGCGCGCGCGGTACCGACCCAGTCGCCGACATCGCCCGCATAGGGCGCAAAGCCCAGTGTGACGGCGGCCGGAAGATTGGCGATGGCCGCCTGGGTGGCGCTGGCCGATACGCCCAGGCCGCCGACCAGAATGGCGATCTTGAATTTCCTGGCCCCGGAAGCGGGCGCGGCATAGGCCGTCATGGGCTTGCGCCCATCATCGGCGATGCGCGGCAGCGGGCCTTGCGGGGTGTTCTGGACCAGGGCCGGATCGGCCAGCAGGGCGCGCCCGGCATGGACGGGCTTGGTGATGGGGCCGATGGCGGCCGGCGGCGCGATATCCTGGGCCGGATCGGGGGCCGCGGCGCGGGCCTTGGCGGGCGGCCCGGCGGGCGCGCCCGCGCTATCGGGCAGTTCCAGGGTATAGCGGGGTCCGTGGCCCTGCCCCATCAGGGTGATGGCCAGGACACCCCCGGCCAGCAGGCAGACGACAAAGGAACCGGCAAAGGCCAGCGCCCGTGCGGACCGGGACGCAAAATCGCTGTCTGCGGACGGGGTGGCGGCAACCATGCGGTCTTTATGGGAGAGGCATGGTTACGGGGGTCTTAACATAACCCCCTCCGCCCTTCGCTGGCTTAACCGCGCTACGCGCTGGCCAGCTACGGGCACCTCCCCCTCCTATGCGCTGACGCGCATGAGGGGGAGGATGGTCTCTGGAATTCGGTTTCTTCCCGTTCGGCCCCACCCTGTGCGGAGTCCGAAGGAAGTGGGATTCCCGCTTTCGCGGGAATGACAAAAGAAGGGATTCCAGAGACCCGCCTCCCCCGGCGCGCGCATCAGCGCGCTGGCATGGGGGGAGGTGGCCGTAGCAACGCGCAGGCGCGGCGCATCCTGTGATGCGCCGCGCCAAGCAAAGTTGCGAAGGGTGAGGTTGGCGGCCAAGCCAACCGAACGCCAAGCGCCGTCAGGCGCGCAGGCCGGATCGGAGGGGAAGAACTATCTCGAAGCGGGAGCCGGCGGCGGGGTGGTGGCCGAGGCGACCGTCATTTTCCCGTGCAGCAGGTCCAGGGCATAGGACAACTGGAAGTCGTCATACTTCTTGCCCGGCGCGGGCTTGATCACCGGGGCGCTGGCGCGCTTGGCCGGCACCGGCTCGCCCGAGAGATGACCGCGCAGGTCGGCTTCGGACGGGCGCGCCAGCTTGGGCGTGTTGGCCTCGTCGCCCTGCGCCACCTGGATGTCGGGGATGATGCCCTGGGCCTGGATCGAATGGCCCGACGGCGTGTAGTAGCGCGCCGTGGTCAGGCGCAGCGCGCCGCGCTTCTCGCCCAGGGGAATGATGGTCTGCACCGAGCCCTTGCCGAAGCTGGTCATGCCGATGACGGTGGCGCGCTTGTGGTCCTGCAGCGCCCCCGAAACGATCTCCGAGGCCGAGGCGGTGCCGGCATTGATCAGCACCACAATGGGCTTGCCGTCGGTGATGTCGCCGGCCTTGGCGTCATAACGCTGGGTATCCTCGCTGTGGCGGCCGCGGGTGGACACGATCTCGCCCGCATTGAGGAAGTCGTCGGAAACCTGGATCGCCTGATCCAGCAACCCGCCGGGATTGTTGCGCATGTCCAGCACATAGCCCTTGAGGGCGGGGCCGATCTGCTTCTTCAGCTCGCGCACCGCCCGTTCCAGGCCGTCGGCGGTCTGTTCGTTGAACCCCGGCAGACGGATGTAACCGATATCGCCCTCGGCGCGGTAGGTGGCGGCGTCCACCCGCACGATGGCGCGGATCAGGGTCACTTCAAACGGCTTCTTTTCGCCTTCGCGCAGCACGGTGAGGACGATCTTGCTGCCGGCGGGACCGCGCATCTTGTCGATCGCCTCGTTCAGCGGCAGTCCGGCGATGGACTCGCCGTTGATTCCGGCGATGCGGTCGCCCGACTTGATGCCGGCGCGGCTGGCGGGGGTGCCGTCGATGGGCGAGATCACCTTG
This sequence comes from uncultured Alphaproteobacteria bacterium, assembly GCA_937942205.1. Taxonomy (GTDB): domain Bacteria; phylum Pseudomonadota; class Alphaproteobacteria; order Micropepsales; family Micropepsaceae; genus Rhizomicrobium. Next base: position 5,772 of record CALDFO010000494.1, on the reverse strand, counting down.
ATCAGCCCGTCTTCCTGCGTCACCTCGATGCCGACGCCGCCGAACTGGCCGCGCGTGGTGATCTGCATGTCGCCGTAATTCTTGGCGTCCATATAGCTGGAATGGGGATCGAGATTGGACACCATGCCCTGGATGGCGGCGTCGATCAGTTCGCTGTCCTTGACCGGGCGCACATAATTGGCGCGCACCCGCTCGAAGGCGTCGCTGAACAGGTCGAGCTGGCCATAGGCCGAGGCGTCGTTGGCGCCGCGCGCCTCGGGCAGCGCCACAAGGGCCACCGCAAGGCCGCCGATCAGGCCCAGACCCACCAGCGCAATCTTCTTCATTTCGTCATCGCCTTTCATAGCCCGGCGCGCAATTTCAGTTTCAGCCAGGGCGCGGGACTGGTGCCATGCCCGCCGCGCCGCATCTCAAAGTAAAGCCGGTTGTCGGAGCCGTTCGGAGCCATGGTTCCCACCGGCTCGCCCGCCAGCAAATGATCGTTCGGCTTGACGGTCACGCGTCCCAGTCCGGCCAATACCAGATCGTAGCCGCTGGTGATTTCCAGGATCAAGACCTGTCCGGACTTATGGTAAGGGCCGGCGTAAAGAACCTTGCCGTCGGACGGCGCGATCACCTGCGCCCCCGGCCGGGTGACATAGGAAAGACCCCGGTTTCCCGCCTCGCCCGCATCCACCACCGTGCCCACCACCGGCTCCAGCAGCGAGTTCCGCGCCGGGCCGTTGTCGCCGCCACCATTCTGGGCCGTCACGAAAACCACGCTGGGTTCCGCCCCGCCGGTCTGGCGCAGGGCCTTCACCTTGGTCAGCAGGGACTGGAAATCGGAGGCCTGGCGGGCGGTGGCCGCCATCCGGACCCGCAGCGTCTCGTAGCTGGCGCCGGCGGTTTCGGCCTCCTTTTCCTTCTGCGCCAAGAGGCCGTCCAGTTCGGCGCGGGCGGCGGTCAGGCGCAGCGCGGTGGCGGCAGCGTCGCGGCGGCGGGATTCCAGCCGGGCGCGGCTGGTCTTGAGGCTCTCGATCCGGCGCGCCAGCGCCGCCGCCTGGGCGTAAACCGGCGGCAAGGTGGCGCCGATCAGCATCGCGCCCCGCGCCGCGCCCAGGGCGTCGTCGGGCCGCATGGCCAGGGCCGGGGGCATGTCGTGTTGCAGCCGCTGCAACACCGCCAGCAGGCGGGTCACCGCCACCCGGTCGTTGGCGAAGCCCGCGCTCAAGCGTTCATTCTCGGCCGTCAGCGCGGCGATGGCCTGGTCGGTGTCGATGGTTTCGCGCTCCAGTTCTGCGATGCGGGCGGCGGTGGCGACCAGGCGGCCACGCAGATCGGCGGCCTCGCTCGCCAGCGCCGCGCTTTTCTCCTTGGCCGAGGCCAGTTGCGGCTGGCCCTGCTTGAGTTCGCTGGACAGGGCCTGAAGCTGGTCGGCGCTGGAGGGCAGCTTCGCCAGCGCCTTGACCGGCAGCGCCTTGGACAGATCCATCGGAATGTCCGGGGAGATGTCCGGCGCGGCGGCGCGCAGGGCGGGGCGCGGCGTGGGCCGCGCCGGGGCGATCACGCGTTGCGCCTTCGGCGCGGTCTTTGCGGTCTGCGCGGCGGCGGGCGCGGCCTGCGCCAGCAGCATGGCCGACAGAAGAAAGCGCAACGGCAGCGTCACACGCCTCTCTCGATCAACGAATGGCCCGTCATCAAAGCGGGCTTGGGGATGCCCATCAGGTCCAGCAGGGTGGGCGCGACATCGGCCAGCCGGCCATTGTCCAGCGTGATGCCCGCGGGCCCGCCCAGCACGATCACCGGCACATCCAGCGTGGTGTGGGCGGTATAGGGTTCGGCGGTTTCGGGGTCGCGCATCATCTCGATATTGCCGTGATCGGCCGTCACCAGCATGACGCCCCCCGCCTGTTCGATGGCGGCGCGCAGCCGTCCCAGGCATTGATCGATCACGCCCACCGCCGCCACCGCCGCCTCCATCACCCCGGTATGGCCCACCATGTCGGGATTGGCGTAATTGCAGACGATCAGGTCATAGCGGCCCGAGGCGATAGCCTCCTCCAGTTTGTCCGTCACCTGGAAGGCGCTCATCTCCGGCTTGTGGTCATAGGTCGCCACTTTGGGACTGGGCACCAGGATGCGGTCCTCGCCCGCGAAAATGTCCTCACGCCCGCCATTCAGGAAGAAGGTGACATGGGCATATTTCTCGGTCTCGGCGATGCGCAGCTGATGCAGGCCGCGCGCCGCGACCACTTCACCCAGCGTCTCGCGCACATCCTCGGGCGGAAAGATCGCGGCCATCAGCGGCTTCAAGTCCTGCGAATATTCCGTCAGCCCGGCGGCGGCGCTGAAATGCGGCACACGGCGGCGCGCGAAACCGTCAAAGCCCTTGTCCAGCAGGGCGGCGGAAATCTCCCGCGCCCGGTCGGCGCGGAAATTGGCGAACAGCAGCGCGTCACCGTCTTCCACGCCCGCATAGTCGCCCAGAATGCAGGGGACCACGAACTCGTCCGTGACATCGGCGTCATAGGACGCCGCGATGGCGTCCGGCGCGGTGTCGAAACGGCGGCCCGACGCCTCGACGATCGCGGCGACGCATTTTTCCACCCGGTCCCAGCGCTTGTCGCGGTCCATGGCATAGAAGCGGCCCGACAGGGTGGCCAGGCGCACGCCCGCCAGCCCGCCAATATCCGCCAGGAATTTTGCGACAAAGCCCTGGGCGCTCTTGGGCGGAGTGTCGCGGCCGTCCAGGAAGGCATGGACGAAAACCGGCACGCCCGCTTCCGACACGATCCGCACCAGCGCGGCGATGTGATCCTGATGGGCATGGACGCCACCGGGCGACAGCAGGCCCATCACATGCACGGCGCGGCGGCCCGCCTTGGCCTTGGCGATCAGTTCCAGCAGCACCGGGCGGCGGGCCAGCGAGCCGTCCTCGATGGCGACGTCGATGCGCGGCAGGTCCTGGGCGACGATGCGGCCGGCGCCGATATTCATGTGGCCGACTTCGGAATTGCCCATCTGGCCCCGGGGCAGGCCGACCGCGCCGCCGGAGGTCGCCAGCAGGGCGTGCGGACAGTCCGCCAGCAGCCGGGTGTAGTTGGGTGTGGCGGCGGCGGTGATGGCGTTGTCGGGCGCCGCTTCGGGCCGCCAGCCCCAGCCGTCTAATATGCAAAGGAGAGCGGGCTTTTTCATGCGACGGCCTTACGCTGGGGCTGGGGCTGGCCATTTTTCAATGGGCGGCGTCCGCCGCGGCTTTTCAATGGGCGGCGTCCGCCGCCGCTTTTCAATGGGCGGCGTCCGCCGCCGGGGCCCCAACCGTCCAAGATGCAAAGAAGTGCGGGCCGTTTCATGATGAGTCCTGCTTGCCGTTTGCGAAAATAGGAAGCCGGACCCTGCCTGTCCATCAGCCATCCTGCAGAGCGGTTCCGCGCCGGACTTAACGGAACTTGGGCCCGGTGGTCCAGATCACGATGGACTTGCGTGTGCCCGCCGTCACGGGCGTGACCCGGTGCAGGACATAGGAGGGAAAGACCACGACCGCGCCACGCGCCCGCGGCGCGGTTTCGATCCGGTTGCCGGACTGGAATTCCAGATTGCCGCCTTCATACTGCGCGTCGTCGCTCATCTGCACCGAAATGGACAATTTGCGCCGCACGTTGAGCGGCCCCTGATCCACATGCCAGTCGTAATGGCCGCCTTCATCGCCGTGATAGATGGTGTACTGGAAATTCTCCGAAAAGCCCGACAGGTCGAACTGGTAGCTCTGGCTGTTGATGCCCCGCACCACCGCCTGCATCCGGTCATAGAACCAGCGCGTGTCCGGGCCCGGCTCTATCCAGGCGGTCTGGGTGACACGGATGCGGTTCTGCACCTGTCCTTGGGCCTGCCCCTGGCCGCCGTCGAACAGCGTCGCCTGGGCCTCGGCCAGGCTGTCGCCATAGGCCTGGATGCGATCCAGCTCCGCGTCCGTGAAAATGCCGTCCCAGGCCGTGAAGGCCTGTGTGGCAAGACGATCCTTGTCGTCCATCCTGTCGCCCCCCGGTGACGACAGGACGCTAACCGTCACATTACACATCGTCCATTGTGCGGCTGCAGCAATCGTGCGCGGCCCATTCGTCCGGGCGGGTGGCGATGACGGGCGCGGCGTTTTCCACGAAGCACGGTATGGTGGACTCAGGGACAGGCCATGCAAACCAGGACGATCTTCGGCCGGCACTATGCCCTGGCGGTGGTGGCGGTCATCTTTTTGGCCCTGCTGGCGGCGGCGGGATTGCGGTCCGCGCCCGGCGTGCTGATGGTGCCGTGGGAAAAGGCCTTCGGCTGGTCGCGCGGCGCCATCAGCCTGGCGGCCGCCACCGGCATCTTCCTGTTCGGCCTGACCGGCCCGTTCGCCGCCGCCGCCATGCAGCGTTTCGGCATTCGCGCCACGGTGGTGACGGCGCTGGCGATGATGGCGCTGTCCACGCTGGCCAGCCTGTTCATGACCCATCCCTGGCACCTGGTCGCCACCTGGGGCGTGGTGTCGGGCGTCGGTTCGGGCTGCGTCACCAATGTGCTGTCGGCCACCATCGTCAACCGCTGGTTCGTCACCAACCGGGGGCTGGTGATGGGCCTGTTCGCCGCCTCCACCTCCACCGGCACGCTGATTTTCATGCCCGCGCTGTCGGCCATCGCCCAGGCGGGCGGCTGGGAGCCGGTGGTGATCTGTGTCGCCGCCGCCATGACGCTGCTGATTCCCCTGGTGCTGTGGCTGCTGCCGGAATGGCCCGCCGATGTGGGGCAGGTGCCCTATGGCGCCGATCCCGGCCATCCCCCGCCGCCGCGCCTGGGCGGCAATCCGCTCAAGACCGCCTTCAACGCCTTGGGCGAGGGCGTGAAAAGCCGCGACTTCTGGCTTCTGTCGGGCACCTTTTTCGTCTGCGGCTTCACCACCAACGGGCTGGTGGGCACCCATATGATCGCGCTGTGCAGCGATTACGGCATGGCGGCGGTGGCGGCGGGCAGCCTGCTGGCGATCATGGGCCTGTTCGACCTGGTGGGCACCACCGCGTCGGGCTGGCTGACCGACCGGCTGGACCCGCGCAAGCTGCTGTTCGTCTATTACGCCGTGCGCGGCCTGTCGCTGATCTATCTGCCCTTCGCCGATTTCACCTTTTACGGCCTGTCGCTGTTCGCGGTGCTGTACGGGCTGGACTGGATCGCCACCGTGCCGCCCACCCTGGCCATCGCCAACCGCACCTTCGGCACCGCCAAGGCGCCGATCCTGTTCGGCTGGATATCGGCCAGCCATCAGGTCGGCGCGGCCAGCGCCGCCTTCCTGGCCGGGGCCAGCCGCACCGCCACCGGCTCCTATCTGCAAGCCTTTGTGGTGGCCGGAGCCGTGGCCATCGCCGCCGCCTTCCTGTCGCTGCTGATCGGCCAGGGCGGGGCGGGCGCGCGCGCGGCAAACCCGGCCCCCTCGGCAGCCTGAACCCGGCAAGGTTTGCCGCCCGCCGCCATCGCCATCTCCGAACACTGTTCAAGTGTTTGATTTAAAATAGATAATTTCAGGGCCAACGCGGCACGAAACTGGCAACGACCGGCGCGGACACCAAGGCAGAAGCCGATCATGCGCCGCGCACATTCTTATATCCGTATCGCCGCCCTTCTGATCGGGGGCCTTGTCGCCGCGCTTGCGGCCGCCGGGCCGGCCCTGGCCTTCAGCCGGGTCAAGGACCTGGTCGAGGTGCAGGGCATCCGCGACAACATGCTGGTCGGCTATGGCCTGGTGGTCGGCCTGAACGGCACCGG
>CALDFO010000493.1 GCA_937942205.1 uncultured Alphaproteobacteria bacterium | reverse complement strand
CGCCGCCGGGTGCGTCGGTGGCGTCGATCGCCTCCACCTTGCCCGCCAGCGCCGCCTCGCCGGGATATTGCAGATTGGTGCGCGGCCGCCGCCCGGCGCGGGGGATGCCGCCATGCAGCGTTTCCGAGGCGATCAGCGCCAGGTCGTTTTCCGAGGCATAGACGGTAATGCGCCGCGCGCAGGGCGCGCTCTTGCGCAGGAAGATCTGGAAATCGTCGTTCAGCCGCTCGGCATTGACGTCGGGCGCGGCCAGGATCACTTGTCCGGCGAGCGGGGACGGTTGCTCCTGGCGCGCACACAGGGCCGACAGCGCGCTCAACGCCAGGCGGTTGCCCATGCTGTGGGCGATCAGGTCCGTCGTCAGGCCCTGCGCCTTCAAGGCCTGCAGCAGCGCGATCAGATACGGCACCGAATAGCCGCTGCGCTCGGCATCGGCGGCATAGCGGTCCATCCGGCCTTCGCTGCTCCAGGTGAAGGCCAGCACCGGGCAGGGCCAGGCCACGTCATGCGCCACCTGGCCCGCCCGAGTCACCGCGTCGGCGAAGGTGTTGTTGAAGCCGTGCACCGCCAGCAGCAGGCGGCGGCAGGGCTGGCCGTCCCAGCCGGTGGCGGCGCGCGCCGCCGCCGCGGCCTGTCCGGCGAACGCGGCCATCGCCGCGTCGCCGTCGCAATCCTGCACCGGACCGGTGGCGCTTTGGCGCACCGGCGTGCCCGCGCCCGCCACCGTCACGCTCACCCGCCCGCAGGACAGGGCGGCGCCCCAACGCGGCCCGAAACCCAGCGCCGCATCGGGTGCGCGATCGGTGACATACCAGACCGGCACGGGCACTTCGCCGCCGCTCCAGACCGACATCGCCGGCATGGGCGCATAGGCGCATCCCGCGGACAGCATCGCGGCGGCGGCCCCCATGGCCGCCTTCGCAGCCGCCCTGGCCCGCACCCTGGCCCAAGCTCCGATTGTGACCCGCCGTCCCATGCGGTAAGCACTCTAGCATGACAAAGTTCGACTATGACCTCTTCGTCATCGGCGGCGGCTCCGGCGGCGTGCGCGCCGCCCGCATGGCGGCGATGACCGGAGCCCGCGTCGCCCTGGCCGAGGAATGGCGCATGGGCGGCACCTGCGTCATTCGCGGCTGCATCCCCAAGAAGCTGTTCGTCTATGCCAGCCAGTTCTCCGAGAATGTGAAGGACAGCGCCGGCTATGGCTGGGATTTCGGCCAGGCGCGTTTCGACTGGCCGACCCTGATCGCCAACAAGGACCGGGAAATCGCCCGGCTGGAAGGGCTTTACACCGCCAATGTCGAAAAGGCGGGCGTCACCATCTTCCAGGACCGCGCCGTGTTCGAGGACGAACATACGCTGCGTCTGCTCAATTCCGGCAAGCTGGTCACGGCCAGGACCATCCTGATCGCCACCGGCAACCGCCCCACCCGCGAGATGGGCGCCAGCCATGTCATTCCCGGCGGCGAGTTGTGCATCACTTCCGATGAAGCCTTCCACCTGGACCGGCTGCCGCCGCGCATCCTGATCGCGGGCGGCGGCTATATCGCGCTGGAATTCGCTCATATCTTCCATGGCCTGGGGTCGCGGGTGTCGCTGGTCTATCGCGGCGAAAAGCCGTTGCGCGGCTTCGACGACTGCGTGCGGGACGCGCTGATGGCGTCGATGCGCGAGCGCGGCATCCAGGTTTTGACGGGCTGCGAATTCACCAAGGTGGAGAAGCGCGGCGACGATCTCCATGCCGAGACCAACCGGGGTGCGACGATCCAGACCGACCAGATCATGCTGGCGATCGGCCGCCAGCCCAACACCATGGCCCTGCATGTCGAAAAGGCGGGCGTGGAACTGGGCAAGCGCGGCGAGGTGGTGGTGGACGGTTATTCCCGCACCTCGGCGCCGCATATCCATGCGGTGGGCGACGTCACCGACCGGGTCCAGCTCACGCCGGTGGCGATCCATGAAGCCATGTGTTTCGTGGAGACGGTGTTCAAGGGCAATCCCACCAGGCCCGACCACGCCCATGTGCCCAGCGCGGTCTTCACCACGCCGGAAATCGCCGTCATCGGCCATAGCGAGGAGAAGGCGCTGGGCCTGGGCCATGCCATAGACGTGTATCAATCCAGCTTCCGGCCGCTGCTGCATACCCTGGGCGGGCGCAATGTGCGGACCCTGATGAAGCTGGTGGTGGATTCCACCAGCCAGAAGGTGCTGGGCTGTCACATCTTCGGCGACCATGCCGCCGAGATCATCCAGGTGGTGGCGGTGGCGCTGCGCCTGGGCGCGACCAAGGCCGATTTCGACGCCACCATTGCGCTGCATCCCACCGCGGCGGAAGAGCTGGTGACGATGCGGACCAAGAATTACAGTCGCCAACCCGGCTGAGACCGCCTGAGGTCAGGCGTCCTCGGTGTCGACGCGCCGGTGCAGCAGCGCCAGCACCGCCGCCAACGCGCAGCCCGCGATGATGCCGGTGGTCAGGTCGTAGAGCAGCGTCAGCCCGAAGGTGGCCAGCAGCACCAGGGCGGCGGGGCCCGTGCGCAACAGGCGGG
>CALDFO010000492.1 GCA_937942205.1 uncultured Alphaproteobacteria bacterium | reverse complement strand
ATCTGGGCCGCGACGGCATCCGCGTCAACGCCATTTCCGCCGGTCCGATGCGCACCCTGGCGGGCGCGGCGGTGGGCGACGCCCGCACCGTCTTCAAATGGAACAAGGCTCATGCGCCGCTCAAGAAAACCGTGGAGCTTAACCATGTCGGCGGCGCGGCACTGTATTTGCTTAGTGACCTGGCAGGTGGTGTCACCGGCGAAATTCATTTCGTCGATGCCGGTTTCAACGTGGTCGGTATGCCGCCGACCGCGGATCTGAACGGGTGGACACCACGGGACAATGGCCAGGAGCATCCCGATGGGCGTGCGGATTCATGACGTATTTCTTGCGGTCGCGCTGACGCTGGCCGCTCCACCGGCTTTCGCCAACTGGCAGCAACAAGCCTCTCCCGCCGATATCGACCGCCTGGTGCAGTTGCCGCAGATCCGCGACCGCGCCATTGCCGAGGCGCAATCCGGCGTGGGCGGGCGCGGCGACTGGCGCGCCATGGCCCGGGTGATGAATGCCGAGGGCCGCTCGGTTCCGGCCCGCGCCATGCTGGGCAACTGGCGCTGCCGCCAGATGAAGCTGGGCCGCATGGCGCCCTATATGGTCTACGACCAGTGGTTCCACTGCCGCATCCGTCCCTATAACGGCGGCCTGGTGCTGGAAAAGCTCAACGGCAGCCAGCGCATGGCGGGCTTCCTCTATCCCGATAACGGCGCCTGGGTGTATCTGGGGTCCTCGGCGGTGCGCGGCGAAGACCTCAATCCCTATTCGGGACGCACCCCCTCCATCGGAGCTTCGGTGACGCCGGACGACCAGATCGGCCTGCTGACCGGCATCGGCAACAATCACCTGCGGCTGGAAATCCCCGCCGTGCAGGAGTCGCTGCTGGATGTGGTGGAACTGGCCCGCTAGGGGCGCGGTAACCAACGCCGCTAGCAAAGCCTTCAGCACCGGACGCTAGTCTGGCGCCATGACGGCCCCGCTCAACTGGCTTTTGTGGTGGCGCATCGCGCCGCAGGAGATGCGCGTCCAACTCGACCGCTATCGCGATCTGGGCCTGCATGAATCGGCGCGCGGCATCAGCTTTCTGTTTCTGACCGGCGCGGCGCTGCTCGCCATGGCCTGGGCGCAATGGGGCGGCGCGGGTCTTGAGGGGCTGCGCGACGCGCTGATCCTGATCTTCCTGGGGGTGGCGATCTATTTCGGCCATCGCTGGGCCAGCCTGGCGGCCATGATCGTCTGGTCGCTGGAAAGCGCGCTGGTGGCTTTCACCCAGGCCGGTCCGGTGGTTTCGCTGTTGTGGTGGTGCGTCTATATGCACGCCTTCTGGTGGGCCTTCCGGGTGGAAGGCCGCCGCAGGCTGGAAGCCCGCCACGGCGTCTCTTAGGCGCGGCTTCCCCGACGACCCGCGCAGGCAGAAAAAAGGCCCCGCATCGCGGGATGCGGGGCCTTCGGCAGTGGTGGGCGGCCTTAGAGTCCGCGCAACTGGCGCAGCGCGATCTGCAGCATCGCCCGGCAATGGCCGATGTTATAGGCCCAGCCGGCGTTGGGGTTGGTGCCCGGCGGCAGCAGCTTGTCGATGGCCAGGCCGCGCGGATGCTCGGGGAAGATCAGGCGTTTGTAGTTGTTCTTCACCAACAGCTTCATCACTTCGAACATGTCGTTGTCGCCATTGTCCGGGAAGACCTCGGTATAGTCCTCGCGCGGCTTGCGCATCACGACATTGCGGAAGTGCACCTGGCCGATGCGGTTGCGGCTGGCCAGCCAGTTGCCGACCACGATCGGGTCTTCGCCCAGTTCGCGGGTGACGCCGCAATCCCAGGTCAGGGTGTTGAAGGGGGAGTTCACCGTTTCCACCAGCCGCTTCCAGTCCGAGAAACTGTTCAGGACCTGGGCCGAACCGCGGCTCATGGGCGAGGGCGGATCGTTGGGATGCACGGACATCACCACATTGTTCTTTTCCGCCACCGGGATCACTTCCTTGAGGAAGTAGGTCATGTTCTTCCAGGTGTCGTCATAGTTCTGCGGCGCGCCGTCGGCGGGCAAAGGCGGCAGGTCCTTCATGCGGTCATACTTGAACTCGCTCATGATGGCGCCGCCACGGCCGGGCACATTGGCATATCCGTCCACCGCCCGGTGCGTATAGAAATTCCATTCCAGCACCGGAATCCCCAACCTGCCCATATTGACGATGGTCTGCTTGACCTTGGCGATCTCCTCGTCGCGGCCCGGCAGACCGCGCACGATCTTGTTCATTTCGGGGTCCAGGCCGCCCTGGTAGGACCAGCGCATCATCATGATGCCGATATGCATGTCGTGCTTCTTCAG
>CALDFO010000491.1 GCA_937942205.1 uncultured Alphaproteobacteria bacterium | reverse complement strand
CGCGCGACATCGTCGCCCGCGCCATCCATCGCCAGATCGTGGCGGGGCAGACGGTCTATCTGGATTGCCGGGAGGCCATCGGCGCGTCCTTCGCCAGTCATTTCCCCACCGTGTATGCCGCCTGCGCCGCCGCAGGCATCGATCCGGCCACACAGCCCATCCCCGTGGCCCCCGCCGCGCATTACCATATGGGCGGCATCGCCTCGGATGCCGTGGGCCGTTCGTCGCTGCCGGGCCTGTGGGTGGCGGGCGAATGCGCCAGCACCGGGCTGCATGGGGCCAACCGCCTGGCGTCCAACTCGCTGCTGGAGGGCCTGGTGTTCGGCGCCCGCGTCGCCGGCGATGTGCGCGGCGGCCTGTCCGCCGGGGCGATGCGCGGCACGCCGCCCGCGCCCCCGCGTTTCGCCGCGCCCGCGCCGCCGCATGTTCTGCGCCAGGCGATGAGCCGGGATGTGGCGCTGGAACGTGACGAAGCCGGTCTGCGCAGCGCGCTGGACACCATCGCGCGGCTGGAAACCACCAGCAGCGAACCGGCGCTGCGCAACATGACCGCCGCCGCCAGGCTGGTGACGGCGGCGGCGCTGGCGCGCACCGAATCTCGCGGCGGCCATTGGCGCACCGATCATCCGCAAACCTCGGCTACGGCGGCGCGGACCTTCCTCACCTTGTCCGAAGCCGAGGCCATCGCCGACGCGCCGCGGGCCCAGCCCCATCGCGTCCGCCAATGACGCCCCGCGCCGCCCTGGCCTTCACGCGGCCGCCCGCCACGCTGCTGATCGAGCCGCAGGTGCGCACCGCGCTGGAAGAGGATCTGGGCCGGGCGGGCGACATCACCAGCCAGCTCACCATCGCGGACTCCGCCCAGGCCACCGCGCATCTGGTGGCCCGCAAACCGGGCCGCATCGCCGGGCTGATCTGCGCCCAGGTTGCGTTCCGCCTGGTGGACCCGTCCGTCGCATTCACCGTCGCGGCGCCGGACGGCAGCGCGGTTTCAGCGGGCGACACGCTGGCGACCGTCACCGGCCCGGCCCGCAGCATCCTGACCGCCGAACGGGTGGCCTTGAACTATCTGGGGCCACTATCGGGCACCGCAACCGCCACTGCGGCGCTGGTTCAGGCCGTGGCGGGCACCGGCGCCCGCATCGCCTGCACGCGCAAGACCCTGCCCGGCTTGCGCGCCTTGCAGAAATATGCCGTGCGCTGCGGCGGCGGCTTCAACCACCGCTTCGGGCTGGATGACGCCGCCATGATCAAGGACAACCATCTGCGCGCGGCGGGCGGCATCGCCCCCGCCGTCGAACGGCTGCGGGCGGGCCTGGGCCATATGGTGAAGATCGAACTGGAAGTGGACAGCCTGGCGCAGCTTGAAGAAGCGCTGGCGCTGGGGGTGGACACCATCCTGCTGGACAACATGTCCGTGACCGACCTGCGCCGCGCGGTGGCGATGACGGCAAAGCGGGCGGTGCTGGAAGCCTCGGGCAACGTCACCCTGGCAACGGTGCGCGCAATCGCCGGAACCGGCGTGGATTACATCAGCTCGGGCGCCATCACCCACAGCGCGCCCAATCTGGATATCGGGCTGGATTTTCCGTAGCGGCCCGGCTGGATGCCGCTAGGACGAGCGGGCGCGGGGCGCGCCGCGATAGAAGATGTGATTGCCGATCTGGGTGGTCCGGTCCATCGTGTCGGCCCATTCGGGCGAAACCGACACGGCATGGAAGTTGACCGCGCCGCCGGTGGCGTTCTTGAGCGGCACCTCGCCGGTCAAGATGCGGGCGGCCAGCATCTCGGCCCGGTGCCAGGCCTGGGGCTGGCGGGCGCGCTTCATGTCGCCGTTGCAGGTAAAGGAAAACTGGCAGCCCGGCCCCTTGGCGCCCTCATAGACCACCTTGCAGATCGAGGCGCCATAGCGGCCGGTCTTGAGGCGCTGGAACACCACTTCGGCGATGGCGGTCTGGCCGCCCGTGCCCTCGCCCCGGGCCTCATAATAGAGAACCTCGGACAGGCATTTGTGCTCGGCGATCAGCTTGGCGGTGACGGCGTCGGAGACGGCGGGCGGGGCCGCCGCGGCCTGCTCGGCCTGAACGACAACGGCGGGAGCCGCCGGTTTGTCCGTGGACGGACGATACGTCATGGACGCGCCGACGGCGGCGCTGGCGGTCGCGAGAATGATCGCCATCGCGGCAACCAGCACGCGGTCTGAACGCGAAATCGCGTCATGGTTTTTCTTGGGCATGAAAGTCTGAACTCGTTTCGGCTTTTGGTTTCGCTGGTCTGGCTGGCTTGGTCTAAT
>CALDFO010000490.1 GCA_937942205.1 uncultured Alphaproteobacteria bacterium | reverse complement strand
TTCTTTTCGTTTCACAAATTCGCCTAGCAAAAACCCCGCGGCCAAGACCCCGCGATATGAACCGCGGGGTCTTGCATCGTCGGGATCGGCTACTGCGCCGGAGCCTCAGCGGCCCAGGCCGAAGGCATGAACCTTGGCGTCATGGGTGACGACAAAGACCTTGCCCAGCGCCACCACCGGCTCGCTGAAATGCACCCAGCCCTTCATGATCTGCTTGCTGTCATAGAGCGGCTTGCCGGTCACCGCGTCATAGGCGAACAGGCGCAGATTGGTGACGGGCGTGGACCGCAGCACCGCGCTGACATCACGGGGCAGGCGCTTGTCGCCCGGCTTGACATAGTTCTGCATCGCCTGGCCCGCGCTTTGCAGCGCATAGAGCACGCCGTTCGCCACCACCGGCGGGTCGGGCATCACCATGTCGGTCGAGGTCCAGCGCGCCTCGGCGACGATCTTGCCGTCCTTCTCCAGCACTTCGAAGGCCATGACGCTGCCGTTGGGGATCGGGCCGTTGGTCACCGGAAAGACCGGCGCATCCTTGGACGGATTGCCCAGCATGGGCAGATAGAGGAAGCGGCGGCCGTCGGGCGTCTCATAGGTGGTGATCGCGCCCCACACGCCGCGGCCCGGATCGGTGCCGGTTTCCTGGTCGTTGCCCAGCTTGGAGGATTCGAACAGCGGCGTCATGTGATCGTCGCCGCCCATCTTGGCGGCGTCCAGGATACGCAGCACGGCTTCCTTCTGGCTGACCGCGACCAGGGTACGGCCCTTGAAGTTGAACACCACGGGGCTGGCGCTGCCCGACAGATCCTTCTGGTTGTTGTGCTTGTAGACCCTGGGCGTGAAGCTATCCACCAGCCGCGCCGCATGGGGCGACAGACGCAGGATGCTGGTGCTGAAATTGCCCGCCGCCGGATCATAGAGGCCGTCGGAGGTTTCCAGATAGATGCTGCCGTCAGGGCCCTTGGCGGTGCTGCCACGGCCCCAGGGCGCGGCGGGGCGCGCGCCGCTGGTATAGAAGCGCGTCACGCTGGGCTTGCTGAGGTCGCGGGTGTCGGCGGCCTGCACCGCCGAGGCGTCCAGCAGCGGCCCGTCGCCCTTGCGGACCAGGCCGCTGAGCGCGGCGGCGCCCATGGGCGAGCGCAGATCCTGCACCTCGCCGCAGGCGCGGCCGCTGGTGGTGTAGACGATCTCGTCCACCAGATTCAGGCTCCAGGCGCGGGCGAAGGGCGTCACGAATTCCACCGGCGTCATCTTTTCGGCGCCGTCCGCCAGGCTCACCGCCCGCAGCTTGCCGTCGCTGGGCAGGAAGAAGACCAGCCCGCGCGCCTTGTCCACGGTGGGGGTAGCGTTGGTGGTGTTGGGGCACAGCCAGTCGGCAGCCTTGGTCGGCTTGATCGGGTTGGGATAGCTCTTTTCCCACAGCTTCTGGCCGTTGGCGGCATCCACGGCATAGAGCACGTCGTTCGCGCCCAGGACATACAGGATGTCCTTGACGCCAGACGCGGTCTGCACACCGCCCGCGATCACCGGCGCGGTCATGGTGGACAGCACATTGTTGTCGGTGGGCACGCCCAGTTCGGCGGTCCACTGCATCTTCAGGCGGCCGACATTCCGGGGGCTGAGGGTGGTCTCGCCGCGATTCCAGCCGCTGCGCTCCTGGTCATAGCCCCAGGTGGGCCAGTCATTGGCCGGTGCGGCGCCGGTCTGCGCCAGCCCGGCGCCGACGCCCAGCAGCGAAACCATCGCGAACGAAAAGAGTGCTTTCTTCGACATTGCCCGATCCTGCCCTGATGAATGGAGCCAGCGCCCCGAAAAGAGAGCCGCAACCTCGGGGCCGGGCGATAAAATGTCAACGCCGCAGAAAAAAGGGCGCGGGGATCATGCCGCGCCCTTTCGCAATCGCACAATTACGCCGCTGTTATGTCGGCATCACTTCTTGAGACCGAAGGCATGAACCTTGGCGTCATGGGTGACCAGATACACCTTGCCCAGCGCCACCACCGGCTCGCTGAAATGCACCCAGTTGGTCAGCGTGTTCCTGCTGTCATAAAGCTGTTTGCCGGTGACCGCGTCGAAGGCGAACAGCCGCAGGTTTCCGGTGGGCGTGGCGCGCATGACGTTGCTTTCGCTGATCTGCATCCGCTTGTCGCCCGGCTTGAGGAAGTTCTGCATCGGCTGGCCGCCGGTCTGGGTGGCATAGAGCACGCCATTCGCCACCACCGGCGGATCGGGCATGATCATGTCGCCCGACTGCCAGCGCGGCTCGGCGCTGATCTTGCCGTCCTTCTCCACCACCTCGAAGGCCATGATGGAGCCGTTGGGCGTGGCGCCCTGATTCACCGCGAAGGGCGGGGCCGCCTTGCCGTTGCCGCCATGCATGGGCAGATAGAGGAAGCGGCGTCCGTCGGGCGTCTTGTACGTCGTCACCGCGCCCCACACGCCGCGGCCCGGATCGGTGCCGGTTTCCTCGTCATTGCCCAGCCGCGGCGAGGCCCAGAGCGGGGTGTGATGGTCGTCGCCGCCCAGATTGTTGGCGTCCAGGATGCGCAGCACGCCTTCCTTCTGGGTCGCCGCCACCAGGGTGCGGCCATTAAAGTCGAACACCACGGGCGAGGCGCTGCCCGACAGGTCCTTTTGCAGATTGTGCGCGTAATTGTTGGGCACGAAGCTGTCCATCAGCCGCACCGCCTTGGGCGCCAGCCGCAGGATGCTTTCGCTGAAATCGCCGCGCATCGGATCCCAGCGGCCGTTGCTGGTTTCCAGGATCACGCTGTTGCCCGGACCGCGCGCCAGGCCGCCACGGCCCCAGGGCGCGGCGGGACGCGCGCCGCTGGTGAAGAAATAGGTCGCCTTGGGGTTTTGCAGATCCTTCACGTCCATCGCGTTGACGGCGGAGGCGTCGCGCAAGGGCCCCCGGCCCAGCCGGCGCAAACCGGATACGGCGGCGGCATACATAGGCGAGTCCTTGTTCACCACCTCGGCGCAGGCCCGCCCGCTGGTGGCATAGACCACATTGTCGATCAGATTCAGGCTCCAGGACCGGGCGAAGGGCGAGGTGAACTCGGTCGGCGTCATGCGCTCGGCGCCGTCCGCCAGGTTGGCGGCGCGCAGCTTGCCGTCGCCCGAGATGAAGAACACCAGCCCGCGCGCCTTGTCGATGGTCGGGGTGGCTTGCGGCGTGTTGGAGCACTGCCAGTCCGGCGGCTTGGTCGCCGGCACGTCGTTCTTGTAGGTCTTCTGCCAGACGATCTTGCCGTCATTGGCGTCCAGCGCGAACAGGGTGTCGTCGCGGCCATGAATGAACAGCAGGTCGCGCTTGACGCCGCCGACATCCACGCCCGCCACGATCACCGGCGCGGTGACGGTGGACAGGGTGTTCAGCTCGGTGGGCGTTGAAAGCTGGATGCTCCAGACATTGCGCAGCCGCGATGCGTTGCGGGTATTCAGCGTGCTCTCGGCCCGGTTCCAGCCGGAGCGTTCGGGATCATAACCCCAGGTCAGCCATTCATTGACCGGCGGCGGCTCCGGCGCGGCGACAATGGGGCGCGGCGGCAACGCGCGCAGGTCGGCATCCATCGCGGTCAGCTTGGCGCGGGTGATGCTGGGCACGAACTGGCGGATTTCCGGCAGGGTGAAATCGCGCGCCTGGGCCGATTGCGGATTGGCCAGGATTTCGGGGAAGTGCTTCTGGAATATCGCCTTGGCGGCGGCATTGTCGGTCATCTCGCCGATGGGCGCGGTCTCGGTATTCCACGGCCCGCCCGAGGGTTGCGCGATAACCGCCGAGCCGCACAGCAGCCCCGCCACCAGCGAGACGGCGACAAAATGAGAGATTTTCATGGGATTGCCCTTTGTTTCTCGCGCAGGACCACGGCCTGCGAATTGGCGCGGAGCGTCGGGTGGAGGCAGGGAAATGTCAATCGCGGGCGCTTGTCCGCATGTTGGGTGGTGTTGTCAGGACTCGTTGCCCCACCGGTTCTCTTTTTTCTCGCCCGGCATGATCCCCAGCCACAGCGCGGCCGCGATCAGCAGCAGGATGATTCCGCCCGCCGCGTGGGTCGCCACCATTTCGGAATGAAAGGCGGCGGCCAGCAGCGCGCCGGTCAGCGCCAGCAGCACCCCGCCCGCCCACCAGCCGGAATAGCCCAGATCGTGCAGGCGCGGCACGGCGATCACCAGCAGCCCCAGCGCCGCCGCGACTCCCGCCGGAGCGTGCAGCCATCGGAACAGCACCAGCGCCAGGGCCAGGATCGCCAGGCTGGCCCAAAAGGTGGCGCGGTTGGTGCGGCGGTGGAAAATATGGCGGATAACGGTCACGGCCCGGGTCCATCTGTCGAACCGACGCTAACGCGCTCGTGTCCGCGCGCAAGGGGGTGGCCTGGCGGGATTATCGCGCCCGCTCTGCCTGCCAGTCATGCACCGCCTGGGTGGGCAGGACGAAGTTCAGAACATTCAGCGTGAGATTGTCGCGGATCATCACACAGACGAACAGCTCCATCGCCAGCGCCAGCGCGATGACGGCGCGGACCGGCAGCCGCAAGGCCAGCCAGAAGCCCAGGACCATCATCACCGTATCCGTCACCGAGTTGAGGATGCTGTCGCCCGCATAACCCGCCGCCAGCGCCTGTTGGCGATAAGCCTGGATCACCATGGGCATGTTCTCGACAATCTCCCAGCCGATCTCGATCCCCATCGCGATCAACAGCCGCGCCGGAAGAGACAGGCGCGGCGTCGCCAGGTGCAGAAGCCAATAGAACAGGAAGCCGTGGATGATATGGGAAAAGCTGTACCAATCGCTGACCTGCTGCGACATGCGCGGGCTGGCGAGATCGCCTTCCCACAGCGCGACGCCGCCGGGCGCGGTGAAGGGCTGACCCAGCGCATACAGGGCCGCGATCTGCACGGCGATCAGCAGCGCGGCCGCCGCCACGGCCTGATTGCGGGTGAGGACAGGGTTCATTTGGATGCGTGTATCGCGGAACAGACGGTGCCTGTGGCACCTTTGTCCCGGCCGCTCGCTTTGGCTCGCGGCGTCAGTCGTTCAAATTGATCCGCGGGATCAATTTGCCCGGCTTCGCCGGTCACGACTGACCCCAGGGATTGTCGTGAAAGCCGTCCACCGGGCGCAGCGGCACCGGCAGTCCCGGATTGGCGCCGATGTAAAGCCGCAGGGTCATCTGGTTCGTCGCCTTGTCCCAGACCATCTGCGGGGCATGGCCGCCGGGCTTGCGGAAGGTGTCGCCGTCGAAATCGAAATCGCGGGGCTTCACCGTGCCCCAATTGTTGGCCAGGTCGGAGGCCAGCCGCCCGCGCAATTCCAGTATCTTGGCGGTGCTGCCGGCGGCGCCGACATAATTGGGGGCGCTGACCCGCACCTGGCCGGTGGCCAGGATTTCCACCCGGGCCGCCACCAGGGTGCCGTCCTTTTCATAGCCGCCTTCCCACTTGCCCACCGGCGGCGTGGGCTTGGAGCAGGCCGCCAGCGCCAGCAGCGCCAGGCCCATCAAGAACAACCGCATGACCCCTCCCACGGCGACTCAGGCGTTTTCCGGCTGGGATGGTACACCCGATCCCCGCCGCCTCGGCAGCCCGCCCAAACCGGGCATTTGCGCGCCGAATCCGCCTGGAGGGCGGAAAACGGGGGTTGCCTTCCCCGGCTTCTTGCCCCGGACCGCCGGGGGCGCTATCCCCCTGTCCGCATTTTCCTCCGTTTCAAGGGACCGCCCGACATGCCGCTGCCGCCGAATTTCCTCGCCGAATCCCTGGGCCGCATCAAGCCGTCGCCCACCATCGCGGTGACCACCAAGGCGCGCGAACTGAAGGCGGCAGGCATGGATGTGATCGGGCTGGGCGCGGGCGAGCCGGATTTCGACACCCCCCAGAACATCAAGGACGCTGCCATCAAGGCCATCAACGATGGCCAGACCAAATACACGGCGGTGGAGGGCATTCCCGAACTGCGCGCCGCCATCGCCGCCAAGTTCAAGCGCGAGAACAATC
>CALDFO010000489.1 GCA_937942205.1 uncultured Alphaproteobacteria bacterium | reverse complement strand
CTATGCCGCCGGGGCCCGCCTGCGCGGCGACAGCCGCGAATTCCTCACGCCCTGGGAGCCGGTCTCGGCCGAGGACGAATTGACGCGCGGCGCCTTCCGCCGCCGCATCAAGCGGTACCAGAAGGAAACGCGGCAGGATTCCGCCTATGTCTTCTTCGTGCTGCGCGACAGTGACGGCGCGCTGCTGGGCGGCTGCACCTTGTCCAATGTGCGGCGCGGCGTGACGCAATGCTGCACGCTGGGCTATTGGGTGGGCGAGAAGTTCGCCCGCCAAGGCTATATGACCGAGGCGCTGAAGGCGCTGCTGCCCTTTGTCTTCCGCACCCTGGGCCTGCACCGCATCGAAGCGGCGTGCCTGACCGACAACCAGGCGTCCCGCAGCCTGTTGGCGCGCGCCGGATTCCGCGAGGAGGGGCTGGCGCGAAAATACCTGCTTATCAACGGGATATGGGCCGACCATCTCCTATTCGCTTTGCTGAAAGAAGAAGCGCAGCTAGGTTAGCGCCGCTTCGCTCATACAGAGACGCATGACCCTGTTCCGCCGCATCCTGCTGTTCTGCGCCGCGCTGCTCGCGCTGGCGGGCATCGCCTATGCGCAAGGGCCGGGCGCCAAGCCGGCCCAGCCCAATTTCGGCAGCACGCAGAATGTGCTGGAATTGAAAACGACGCTGACGCCCTATCACGCGCCGGGCAATCCCAGCGGCACCGAGGCGGACGGCTCGCGCTGGTACATGCTGCAGGTCAGCAACGACTCGGTGCGCCCGGCCACGCGCGTGCTGATCGCGGGCCAGCCGCCGCGCAGCGTGCTGCATATCCTGCCCCTGAAAACGCGGCCCGCCATCCTGGCGCTGGCCAGTTCCGATTCCGGCACGGTGGTGGAAACCGCCACCGCCTATGGCCGCCGCGCCTGGCGCGTGATCGTGCCGCCCGTCACCACCGTGGGCATCGCCCTGCGGGTGGGGTCGGCGGAAGACCCGCCCGCGCTCTATGCCTGGACCGAACCGGCGCTGGCCTCGCACAACCGCCAGCTCGCCATCTTCATCACGGCGGTGGCCTCGCTGATCGGCGCCTCGGCGCTGATCACCGGCGGCCTGGCCATTCTGATCGGCCATGCGGCGCCGCGCTGGGCGGCGGTCACGCTGCTGCTGCTGCTGTTCAGCTGGTTGTCGGGCACCGGCATGTTCGACGCCAGCCTGGCCACCCGCATCGGCGGACCCTATGGCCTGTCGGCCTTTCTGACGGCGCTGGCGCTGGCGGCGGGGATGCGGATGGCCAACGCCATCATTCCCCTTCGCGATATCTGGCCGCGCCACGAAAAGCTGTTCCAGCGCGGCGTCTTCGCCTTGGCCGGACTGGGCGCCCTGGCCTATCTGGGCCTGCCGGGCGCGGCGGTGGCGACCGATATGGTGATCGTGGCGGGCAGCATCGCGGTGGCTCTCTATCTGATCTATTGCGGGCGGCGCGGCCACAAGGCGGCGCAGGTGATCGCGCCCAGCGCCGCGGCTTTCGCGCTGGTGGCGGTGGCGGCGGCGGTGATGGCGGTCGGCGGGCTGGGCGAGAATCTCACCGGCCCGGCGGCCACCGGCGGCTTCGCGGCGGCGGGCGCGATCCTGCTGGCGATGGCGGTGATCGCCTCGGAGGAAATCGCCGTGCTGCCCTTCCTGCACGGCTCCCATGCCGCGCGGCTGCTGGAGACGCAGATCCCCACCGACGAGGCGATCGACCATGCCACCCCGTTCAACAGCCTGGCCGCCGCCGCCATCGGCTCGGCGCATCAGGGCGTGTTCAATCTGGATTTCCGCGCCGGCCTTCTGAGCCTGTCGCAGGAGGCGGCGCAGATGGTGGGCCTCAGCAGCCATGAGATCACCTTGTCGCGCGCGGACTGGCAGGCGCATATCCATCCCGATGACCGCGAAATCTATACCAGCGCGCTGGAACAGTATCGTCCGCGGTCCGGCCTGGCCTTCCGGCTGGAGTTCCGCGCCCGTGGCGTCAGCGGCCCTTATCGCTGGCTGGAATTGCGCGCCACCATCGTCACCGAACAGGATGTGGCGTCCGATTGCCTGGGCCTTTTGTCCGACATCACCCAGCGCAAGGAAGCGGAATTCGCCGCCCAGAGCGCCGAGGCGGCGCGCAAGCGCGAGGCGGCGCTGCCGCGCGATCCGCTGACGGGGCTGGGCAACCGCGTGGCGCTGATGGAGGCGTTGGACGCGCTGGGCGGCGGCTTTCCGCGCGCGCTGTTCGTGCTGCTGGACATAGATCGTTTCAAGGCCATCCATGCCAGCCTGGGCGATGGCGGCGCCGACGTCGTGCTGCGGCAGATGGCCGAGCGCCTGGCCGGGATGGGCGAGCCGGCCCAACTGTTCCGTGTCGGCGGCGACGGCTTTGCCTTCCTGTTCGCCAATCCGCGCCGGGCGCCGCAGCCCATCGGGAACGGACTGGCGGAGGCCTGCGGCAAGGCCTATGCGGTGGACGGGCGCGAGGTCTTCGCCCCCTGCAGCGTCGGCATGGCCACCGGCGCCCAGAGCGAAGACCCGCTGGCGCTGATCAAGAATGCGGAACTGGCCCTGATCGCCGCCAAGCGGCAGGGCGGCGCCTGCGCCCGGCTGTATTCCAGCGAGATGGAGAATCTGGCGCCGGGGGATTCGGTGGCGCTGGAAAGCGAACTGCGCCACGCGCTGGCCGCCGACCAGCTGGATGTTTTCTATCAGCCCATCATCCGGCTGTCCGACCGTTCGCTGGCGGGATTCGAGGCGCTGCTGCGCTGGCAGCATCCGGTCAAGGGGCTGATCTCGCCGTCCGATTTCATCGCTCATTCCGAGGAAACCGGCCTGATCGTGGCGCTGGGCCGTTTCGCGCTGGAGCGCGCCGCCGCCGATCTGGCGCGCTGGCAACGCTATTTTCCGCTCACGCCGCCGCTGTTCGTCAGCGTGAACTTTTCCCGCCGCCAGTTGAAGGACAGCGGTTTCGAGCAGTTGCTGCGCACCGTGCTGTCGGGCAGCGGCATCGCCGAAGGCACGTTGAGTCTGGAGATCACCGAAAGCGCCGTCGCCGCCGATGCGCGGATGCCCGAACTGATGGCGCGCATCCGTGCCGCCGGGGCCGGGCTTTCCATCGACGATTTCGGAACCGGGGCTTCCACTCTCAGCGAGTTCCGCACCCTGCCGGTGGACACGGTGAAGATCGACCGGAGTTTCCTGGCCCGTCACGGCGGCACCGACATAGACACGGACGGCGAGGTCGTGCTGTCATCGGTGGTGAGCATGGCGCATGAATTGAAGCGCGCCGTGGTGGTGGAGGGCGTGGAAAGCGAGGCCGACGCCCAGTTCCTGGCGCGGATCGGATGCGAGTTCGGTCAGGGCTTTCATTTCGCGGCCGCCCTGGACGGGGCCGCGGCGTTGGAATTCATCGCCCGGCATTACAATATCGAAGCGGCTCCCGAAGCCTGAAACCGTCAACCCCAACGGAGACGACCATGATCAAGATCGGCGACAAGATTCCCTCCGCCACCCTGATGGAGATGCAGGACGGCAAGCCCGCTCCGGTCAGCACCGACAGTTTCTTCGCCGGCCGCAAGGTGGCGCTGTTCGCGCTGCCCGGCGCCTTCACGCCCACCTGTTCGGCCAAGCATGTGCCGGGCTTTGTGCAGAATACCGACGCGCTGAAGGCCAAGGGCGTGGACGCCATCGCCTGCGTGTCGGTGAACGACGCCTTCGTGATGGGCGCCTGGGGCAAGGATCAGAGCGCCGACGGCAAGGTGCATATGCTGGCCGACGGCAATGGCGATTTCACCCGCGCCCTGGGCCTGGAGTTCGACGCCAGCAAGTTCGGCATGGGCACGCGCAGCCAGCGTTATTCCATGATCGTGGACAATGGCGTGGTGAAAAGCATCAATGTGGAGCAGCCGGGCGCCTTCGAGGTGTCGAGCGCCGAATACATGCTGTCGGAACTTCTGCCGTAAGACGCTTTGTGAATGAACCAATCAGCGCGGGATCGCATCCCGCGCCAGTTGATCCGCCCGTTCGTTTTCCGGGTGGCCGGAATGGCCGGCGACCCATATCCAGTGAAGGGTGTGGCGGGCCATCTCGTCATCCAGCGCGCGCCACAGGTCTTCGTTTTTGACCGGCTTCTTGTCGGCGGTTTTCCAACCCTTTTTCTTCCAGCCGAAAATCCACTTCGACGCCCCGTCCATCACATAGCGGGAGTCGGTGTGAATGGTGACGGCGGACGGATTCTTCAGCGCCTTCAGGCCCGCGATGACCGCCATCAGTTCCATGCGGTTGTTGGTGGTGGCCGTCTCGCCGCCGGACAGTTCGCGCTCATGACCGCCGCTGCGCAGGATTGCCGCCCAGCCGCCGGGGCCGGGATTGCCGGAACAGGCGCCGTCCGTGAACATCTCGATGCTCATATTGATGGTCACAGGCCGTATTCCCGCGCGTGCCTGACCTTGTTGTGGAAGCGCAGCTTCTTGGAATATTCGCGCGGATCCTTGGGCCGCACCAGCGCATTGGGATCGTGGTTCAGCCAGTCATAGGTGCGGGTCAGCAGGAAGCGCAGGGCCGCGCCCCGCATCAGCACCGGCAGGGCGGCGATCTCGTCCTCGCCCAGGGGGCGGGCGGCGCGATAGGCGTTGATCACCGACTGGCCCTTGGTGATGTTGAAGCTGCCGTCCAGCTCGAAGCACCAGCTGTTCAGCATGATCGCCAGGTCATAGACATAGGCGTCGTTGCAGGCGAAATAGAAGTCGATCACCCCGCCGACCTGGTTGCCGACGAACAGCACATTGTCGGGGAAATAGTCGGCATGGATCACGCCGCCGGGCAGCCCGGCGGGCCATCCCGTCTCCAGCGCGGCCAGGGCGTCCTGCATCAGCGCGGTCAGCCCGTCCTCGATCGCGTCCGCGCCCTGGATCGTCTCGAACAGCGGCCGCCAGCCGCTGGGCCCTAGCGCATTGGCGCGGGTCAGGGCGAAGCCATCCTGCGCCTTGTGCAGCCCGGCCAGCGCCGCGCCCGCGCTGGCGCAATGGGCGGCGTCGGGACGGCGCAGCGAAATGCCGGTCAGGAAGGTGACGATGGCGGCATGGCGGCCGTTCAGGCTGACCAGCGAGCGGCCGTCGCGCGTCTTGACGGGCAGGGGACAGCGCACGCCGCGCGCCGCCAGGTGCTCCATCAGGCCCAGGAAGAAAGGCAGGTCTTCGGGCGCCACGCGTTTTTCATACAGGGTCAGGATGAAGGCGCCGCGATCGGTCTGCAGGTAGAAATTGGAGTTCTCGATGCCCTCGGCGATGCCCTTGAAGGACAAAGGCGTGCCGATGTCGTACTGCTCCAGCAGCCGCTCCAGCTCCTCGAAACTGACCTCGGTATATACGGCCATCCGTCCTTGATTCCTGCCCTGGTCCTTGTGCCTTGCCGCCCCGGAAAGCTTGGCTTTCTGGCCGTTCTGTGCTTTCCATCCGGGGGCCGCTTGGCTATGGTCCGCCGCTCCGCCGGTGGTCCGGAGAAGTCGGGCCGGGGCGGCCAAAAGTCAAGCGCCAACGGGCTGGGCACACTAATGGGCTGGGCATAAGGGATAAACGCCTTTCATGAATCGTCTTGCCCATTTTTCAGCCCTTGCCGCCACCATTGCCCTTCTGGCGGGGTGCAGCACCGCCATCCAGGTCTGCCCGGTGCCCGCCATCCTGTCGGATACCGCCACCTATACCGCCTTCCGGCCCGGCACCACGCCCGACCTGGCCAATGAGCTTTACAGCGTCTCGCTGATCAACGCCGACACCGACTGCCGCTACACCGCGCGCACCGGAAATGTGCGGTCCTCGCTGGACCTGACCTTCCGCGCCACCCGCGCCCCCAGCGCCGACCGCGCCCGCTATAGCGTGCCCTATTTCGTGGTGGCCCATGAAGGCGCCAAGATCTTCACCAAGCGGCAGTTCAACCTGACCTTTGAATTCGCGCCGGGCGCGTCGGTCGCCACCATCACCCAGGCGCCGGACGACACCACCATCCA
>CALDFO010000488.1 GCA_937942205.1 uncultured Alphaproteobacteria bacterium | reverse complement strand
TTGAAGACGGTGCCGAAGTCGGCCAGCGACAGTTTGGTCTTTTCCTTGCGCGCGCCGTCGCTGTCCAGGTCCACCAGGCCGCCGCCCGCCTCGATATAGGCGAGCTCGGCGGCGTTGGCGCGCGACTGGCGCGGGGTGCGATAGCGCAGCAGCCAGAAAATGCCCCAGACGACGCCGCCCACGCCGGTGGTGTAGAACACCGCCCGCCAGCCATATCCGGCCTGCAGCCACAGCAGCAGCGGGGTCAGGAAGGCCAGGCCGATGAACTGGCCCGAAACATAAAAACCGATCGCCCCGGCCCGCTCGCGGTCGGGAAACCAGCTGGTCACCACCTGGTTGTTGATCATGTAGGACGGCGCTTCCAGCGCCCCGATCAGCAGACGGATGCAGATCAGCGACACCAGGCTGCCCACCACGCCCAGCAGCACCGTGGCGACGGACCACAGGATCAGGATGGCGGGATAGAAGACGCGCGGCGCGATGCGGTCCACCAGCCAGCCCGCGGGCATCTGGCAGAAGGCATAGGTCCAGCCGAAGGCCGACAGGATCCAGCCCATCTGGACCGTATCGAAGCCCAGTTCGTGCCGCATGGCGGGCGCGGTGATGGAGAGATTGCTGCGGTCCAGATAGGTGATGACCACGCTGACGAACAGCATACACATCACCAGATAGCGGACGCGCGTGGGCTTGTCGGCCAAAATGTCGGTCATCTCACCACTCCGCACCTGATTGCCATTCCGCGCCGATTACCATTCCGCACCAATTACCACTCGGCAAAAGACCCGTCGCCATGCCGCCACACAGGCGGCCGCCAGCGATGCCCGTCTTTCGCCGCGCGCCGCACGGCGTCTTCGTTGATCGTCACGCCCAGGCCGGGCCCGGCCGGGATCGCCACATGCCCGTCGGCATAGGCGAAGACCGAGGGATCGGCCAGATAATCCAAGAGATCGCCCGTGCTGTTGTAATGGATGCCCAGGCTCTGCTCCTGGATCACGGCGTTATGGCACACCGCGTCAAGCTGCAGACAGGCCGCCAGGGCGATCGGCCCCAGTGGGCAATGCAGCGCCACCGCCACATCGTAAGCCTCGGCCATGGCCGCGATCTTGCGCGTCTCGGTGATGCCGCCGGCATGACTGGGATCGGGTTGGATGATGTCCACCAGCCCGTCCGACAGGATTTTCTTGAAGTCCCAGCGCGAGCATAGCCGCTCGCCCAGGGCGATGGGGGCGCTGGTGACGGCCGCGATCTCGCGCAGGCCCTCGGCATGTTCGCTGAGCGGCGGCTCCTCGATGAACATGAGCCGGAAGGGATCGAGCTCGCGGGCCAGGATTTTGGCCATGGGGCGATGCACCCGGCCATGGAAATCCACCGCGATGCCGAAATCCGGCCCCATCGCCGCGCGCAGCGCCGCCACCCGCGCCACCGCCGCATCCACCTTGGCGTGGCTGTCCAGATATTGCAGTTCTTCGGTCGCCAGCAGCTTGACGGCGGAGAGGCCCTGGGCCGCCGCGTCTTTCGCGCCCGCCACCAGATCGTCGGGGCGGTCGCCGCCGATCCAGCCATAGACGCGCATCCGCTGGCGCACCGGCCCACCCAACAAATCATGCACCGGCCGGTTCAGCACCTTGCCCTTGATGTCCCACAGCGCCTGATCGATCCCGGCCAGCGCGCTCATATGCAGCGCGCCGCCCCGGTAAAAGCCGCCGCGATATAGGACGGTCCAGTGATCCTCGATCGGCGCGGGATCCTTGCCGACCAGATAATCGGCCATCTCGGCCACCAGCGCGGCGACGGTTTCGGCCCGGCCTTCCACGATGGGCTCGCCCCAGCCGGCCACGCCCGCATCGGTCTCGATCTTGAGGAACAGCCAGCGCGGCGGCACCACAAAGGTGGTGAGCTTGGTGATTTTCATGCCGCCGATTTTCCGCCCACACCCGGGCTTTTTCAGCCCTTGGCTGGACAGTGGCCCCGAATCCGGCGCTGTGCAAGCTTGTCGCACCGGCGCCGCCGCGATGGGAAAAGCCGGGCCATGCCCCTATAAGGCCCGGCATGAGCGACCATACCACCGTGACACTGCGTGACGCCGCCCTGCGCGGCCTCAAGGGCCGCTGCCCCTGCTGCGGCGAGGGCCGCCTGTTCAAGTCCTTTCTCAAGCAGGTGGACAATTGCGCCGTCTGCGACGAACCCCTGGGCCAGATCCGCGCCGACGATGCCGCCCCCTGGGCGACCCTGATCGTGGCCGGCCATATCTTCCTGCCGCTGATCTTCCTGTTCAACTGGGACGGGATGCCCCTGTGGGCCGCGATGGTGTCGATGTCGGCCTTGGTCGCGGCGATCTGCCTGGCGATCCTGCCCCGCGCCAAGATGCTGTTCATCGGCATCCTGTGGCAGACCCGCGCCCCCGGTTACAAGCCGGTCGAGCTGGGCTAGCCGCAGCGCCTTTCGCAAGCGTCGGTGCCACCGCGCCCCAGGCAGGTGCAGGCATGGACCTGGGCCTGCCCTTCCAGGAACTGCGCCAGGGCCTGTTTCAGCAAATGCTGGCGGGTGGTGCCCAGTTTCACCGCCAGGATGCCCAGCCGTTCATGATCCTGCGCCGTCATCCGCACGGCGCAGGCGCGGGTCTTGCCGGGAGGCGGTGGTGGCGGCGGCGCGGCAACAGCGACAGGCGCGCGCACTACCAAACCTGCGGGCGGCGGCGGCGGCGGAAAGCTCCTCTCTATTTCCGTCCTCTCTATTTCCGTCCAAGGCATCGCCTCGCCCTTGCGGGCCAGAAGATCGGCGGTGATGGCGGCAAAGCGGCTCATTTCCAGCCTCCCTGCATCTCGTCGCTGGCGCGGCGGCCAAAGACCCGGCGTTCCGGGACGCGCGGCTCGCCCAGCACGCGGCGCTCCACACCACTGCGCCGGTCCGGCCCCGCATAGACTTCCAACACCTCCGGCGGCGGCAGGATATCGGGACCGTTTTCCAGCACCGGCGGCAACAGCGAGGACACCGCCAGATGGCCGGGGCGGACATCGGGCATCAGCGCCGGATCGCGCACGATGCGCGACAGCCGGTCCTGCACATACAGCCACAGATCGCTGATCTCCTTGGCCGAGGGCGAATTGGGCACCACCTCGCCCACGGTGCGGCCGTCGATCATGCTGGCGGCGAAATCCACCCGGTGATGAATGGTGACCGGGGCCACCGTGCCGTGCTGCGACAAGGCGATGGCGGATTCGCCGGTGATGCGCGCCCGCGCCGTGGCGGCATTGACCACGAAGATCAGCGGCTTGCCGTGGCGTTCGGCGATATCGACCGTCGCACCCACCGCCCGCAGGTCGTGCGGCGACGGCCGTGTCGGCACCAGCACCAGATCGGCATGGGCGACCACCTGGGAGATGGACTGGGTGATGGCGGGCGGGGTGTCGATCACCGCGATGCGGATGCCTGCCCGCGCCAGTTCCGCCAGGGTCGATTCCAGGTCCATCAGCCCGCTGCGGACGAAATGGGGCGCGGGCGCCTGGCGGGCGTTCCACCATCCGGCCAGCGAGCCCTGCGGGTCGGTGTCGATCAGCGCGATCTCGCCCGCGCCGGCGCGGTGCGCTTCCACCGCCAGATGGCCCGACAGGGTGGTCTTCCCGGAGCCTCCCTTCTGGGAGGCGGCGACGATGGTGTACATGCGAACGACCCCTGGCTGGCGCGGGCCAGTGTGCCGAACCCCGCTTGCGCGCCGGTGAAAAGACACGGCGCAATTTGTCTCGAGTTTGCCGGGCATTGTTCCCAAGTCGTTGGTGTCATCCGCTGTCTTGAAAGCGATATCTTGAAAACGATGTCTTGAAAGGTTCGCGCTTTTACCTGACGCCCGGGATACCCGCCGCCTCTCTATATTCCCAGCACGAGCGCGCCACCGGTCAAGCCTGCACCCACCGCGGTCAGCAGAATTTTATCCCCCGGGCGCAACGGATTGTCCCGATGGGACAGTGACAACGATAAAGGGATTGTCGCGGCCGAGGAATTACCGTATTCCGGGAAGGTCCCAACAAGCTTGCGATCCTCGATGCCGAGGCGTTTGCCTATGGCGGTCACGATGCGCGCGTTTGCCTGATGTGGCACAAAGCGCGCCATGTCCCTCGCGTCCAGACCTGCTGTAATCAGCGCTTGGGTCGAGCAGTGGCTCATGATGTCAACGGCCTTCACGAACACCGCGCGCCCGTCAGGCATCGTCATCAGCGTTTCAATTATATCGAGACTTGCGCTGAAGGGGCGATTGCTGCCCCCCGCCGGAATCTGGATCAGTCCATACCCGGAGCCGTCACTCGTGAGAGACGCACCTAGAATCCCCTGTCCAACGTCATCGGAAGGAGCGAGAACGATAGCGCCCGCCGCATCGGCGAAGAGCGAAGCACTGGACGCTTCGTGCAAGTTAATGCGGCGACTCAGGATATTGGCGGCGATGACGAGCGCATATTTTCCGTGGAGACGGACATAGCCGTCAGCGAAGGTCAAAGCATAGATGAACCCGGCACAGGCGCCGGCGAGATCGACTCCACCGGCGCAACGCAATCCAAGCTGGTATGCGACAAGGGGGGCGCTGGGCGGCAGCAGGTGGTCCGGCGTGGAGGTTGCAAGCACCAACAGCCCGACCGCCTCACGGTCGACGCCAGCGGCTGCCAGCGCCATCTCGCCGGCCCTTGCCGCCAGTCCCGAGAGCGTGTCCCCGGGCTCCGCCCAGAAGCGGGAATGAATGCCCGTGCGCTCCGCGATCCAGCCTTGTTGCACACCAAGCCGGCCTTCAATTTCATCATTGAACACCCGCCGCGCGGGAACGGCATGTCCGAATCCGAGAATATGCGCGCTTCTGTACATCAGGTCACTCCCGGGCACGAAAGCGGTTGGGATCAACGGCATCAATAATACTGCCTGCTCCGGGCGGACACCCTGCGCCACGGCATGGCGGCAGGGTACCAGACCAGGCGGGATGACGCCCGCGATGGCGGCGATGCCGCGCCATGAACGCTATTTCTGCGGCTGTTCGAAAGCCAGCAATGCTCCCGCCAGTTCCGTGAAGACGCCCAGAGCCGCGGTGGCAAGGATGACCTCGGGATTCTCGTCATGGAGCGGCCTAGAGTCCGATTCGCCGCGAATATCCGCGACGTGGCCCATGTCTTCCGCCCGATATGCATACACCGGCATCATCCGACCCCCGCATTGTTGATGGACCCCGGCCCATCCGACCGAGTGAGGGCCGGACCCGATTGCGCCGCAATCTCGCTTTCAAGGAAGAGGCTGGTGACATGAGCGATGAAACGTGAACCCGTGGCATTTCCCAACAGGTTCGTGAGCAAATCGCGATAGAATGGCTTGGCGCGCCGCCCCATGACACCGCGGTCAGCGCACATCAGGTCGATGATATTCCGGGCCAGCGGCGACAGATCGCGCCTTCCCGTGCGGGGGTCAAGGATGGCGCGCAAGGCGTCCTCGACGGCATCCCAGTTCGCGCCGGAAATGTGCGTCAGCACATTGTGAATGTGCGGATGGCCGCGAAACGACGCAGCGACACGGAACACCAAATCACCGAGCGCCATATCCAGGCGGTCCCGCCGCTTCCAGGCGTGCGCGCCGGAACGAGGCGGGGCGTCCCCTTCCACGGCATTGCCTCCCAAGGGAAGACACGCGATCCCCGGCGTACATCCACCCTCCTGAAGCATCCGGATCTCCATAAAGGTATACCGAGAATGCATCTTATAGCAGTTGGCGTGTCTGCAAAGGGCTTGCGACAATCGGCCCTCCCCGCCCTTGGTGGGGCCTGACAGGGCCTGACCTTCTACGGCCGGCCGGACCGGGATCGGAGCGCGGCGGCCCGCTTCCGGAACGCCGCAGGCTTGACGGGCGTGAGGACAAGATCCGCCAAGGTGTACCGATCGAGCGTTCCCGTGAAGGCGCCCAGCGCCTCCTGGAACATCCCGCGCAACCGGCATCGCGGCGTTATCACGCACCGATTTTCAGGGGTGAAACATTCAACCAGCGCGAAGTCCGGCTCGGTCGCGCGCAGAACCTCGCCCAGCTTGATCTTGCCCGGGCTCTTGGCCAGCATCAGCCCGCCCGACCGGCCACGCACGGCCTTCAAATAGCCGGCGCGAGTCAACTGGTTTGCGACCTTCATCAGATGGGCGCGCGAAATACCATAGACCTGCGCCGTCTCTTCGATGGTGATCAAGCGGTCCGCCTGGCTTGCCGCATACATCAGGACGCGCAGCGCATAGTCCGAGAAATTCGTCAATCGCATGGCCGGCTCCTCGGATTTTGGCGCGGCCACGACGGCCGCCGGACCCGAAAAGATGAGGTAAACGGGTATCTTATACAAGCCTTGCCGCGTCACGCCGCGCAGGCGGGGCCGATCCATAAAGATATATTGACAATATATGTTTTAATGCCGAAGCTGCTCTCACGGCATCGGCACACGCCAGGCCGCAGGAAAGCGTGGCGGGGCCCGGTCGCGATCCCGTCCGCTGATCACTCCCCGCGGCCGGAGATGCGATCATGACGGAAATAGCCAAGGACCCAGCCCCGACCGAGATCGATGTGCGCCAGCTGGTGCCCGCGCAACGGCACGCAAAGATATTCCAACTTGTCGAAGCGTTGACGCCGGGTGCGTCGTTCGTTCTCGTCAACGATCACGACCCCAAACCGCTTCACTATCAACTCGAGGCCGAACACCCGAGGGAATTTTTATGGGTCTATCTGCAGAGCGGCCCGACGGTCTGGCGTGTCGAGATCGGCAAACCGTTGAGGGCGGCCTGAAATCGAATAGGGGCGCCGATGCCGGCGCCCCTCCTGGGAAAGGACGGTCCCCCGTGGGCGGCGTCACCCTGTCTCGCTGGACAATGACCTATTTCGCGGCAGGTCTGACCGCGCTGATCCTGGCCGAGGGGCTGATGGCGGCGGGTTACGGATACCCCGCCGCCGCGCTCGCGGCACCCCAAACCCTCATCCTCGTTCACATCGTCGCGATCGGCTGGCTGAGTCTTCTGATGTGCGGGGCGCTCTTTCAATTCGTGCCGGTTCTGATTGCCCGCCCGCTGCATCATGACTCGATCCCGCTCCCAGCCCTGGTGTGCCTTGTGACCGGGCTGGCGGCCCTGGTGCTGGGCTTTCTGCAACTGACCGGACAGGTCCAGCCGGATGTCCCCGTCTTCCCCGCCGCCGCGGGACTTCTGGGAATGGGATTCGGCCTGGCGGTATGGAGCCTGGGACGCACACTCTGGGCGGCGCGC
>CALDFO010000487.1 GCA_937942205.1 uncultured Alphaproteobacteria bacterium | reverse complement strand
ACGGCCGAGGCGCTGGTCTATGGCATCCTGCTGCTGCAGCGGAAGATCCGCCGCCCCGGAACGATAGAGCCCTGACATGACCGACCTGGCGGCCCTGGGCGAACCCATCCAGTCCGCGCTCGGCGGCGCGGTCACCGGCGTCGCGGTGGCGCGGGGCGAACTGACCCTGGACGCGGCGTCCGCCGATATCGTCAAGGTGATGGCGCACCTGCACGGGGCGGAGGACTTCAAGATCCTGGTGGATGTCTGCGGCAACGACTGGCCGCAGCGCGCCAAGCGTTTCGACGTGGTCTATCACCTGCTGTCGCTGACCCGGAACCTGCGCATTCGCGTCAAGACCCAGCTGGGCGAGGGCGAGAGCATCGCCTCCGTCATCGCGGTCTATCCGGCGGCGGGCTGGTTTGAGCGCGAGACCTTCGACATGTACGGCGTCGCCTTCGAGGGCCATCCGGACATGCGCCGCATCCTCACCGATTACGGTTTTTCCGGCTATCCGCTCCGCAAGGACTTCCCGCTCACCGGTTATGTCGAGCTGCGCTATGACGACGAGCTGAAGCGGGTGGTCTATCAGCCGGTGCAGCTGGTGCAGGAGTTCCGCGACTTCGATTTCATGAGCCCCTGGGAAGGCGCGCCGCACATCCTGCCGGGTGACGAGAAGGCCGCGATGGCGCCCGACGCCACCTCCGGCAATCCTGGGAAGACGCCATGACGACCGTCACGCTGGACGCCAAGCAGGGTCATATCTCCGACGATCCGCAGATGACCATCAACTTCGGTCCGCAGCATCCGGCGGCGCACGGCGTGCTGCGCCTGATCCTGGACCTGGACGGCGAGATCGTCACCCGCGTCGATCCGCATATCGGCCTGCTGCATCGCGGCACCGAGAAGCTGATCGAGCACAAGACCTATCTGCAGGCGATTCCCTATTTCGACCGCCTGGATTACGTCGCGCCGATGAACCAGGAACATGCCTTCTGCCTGGCGATCGAAAAGCTGATCGGGCTGGAAGTGCCCAGGCGCGGCCAGTATATCCGTGTGCTCTATTCCGAGATCGGCCGCATTCTCAATCATCTGCTCAACGTCACGACCCAGGCGATGGACGTGGGCGCGCTGACCCCGCCGCTCTGGGGCTTCGAGGAGCGCGAGAAGCTGATGGTGTTCTATGAGCGCATCAGCGGCAGCCGGATGCACGCGGCCTTCTTCCGTGCCGGCGGCGTCCATCAGGACATGCCGCCCGGCCTGGCCGAGGACATCCTGAAATTCTGCGACCATTTCCCCAAGGTGCTCGACGATATCGAGGGCCTGCTGACCGAGAACCGCATCTTCAAGCAGCGCAACGTGGACATCGGCGTGGTGACCCGCGCCGAGGCCGAGATGTGGGGCATGTCGGGGGTGATGCTGCGCTCCACCGGCGTACAGTGGGACCTGCGCCGCAGCCAGCCCTATGAGTGCTACAACGAGCTGGACTTCCAGATTCCGCTCGGCAGGAACGGCGACAATTACGACCGTTACATCATGCGGATGGAGGAGATGCGCGAGGCGGCCAAGATCATGCGCCAGTGCATCGAGAAGATGCCCGCCGGGCCGGTCGTCTCCACTGACAACAAGGTGGTGCCGCCGCGCCGGGGCGAGATGAAGACCTCGATGGAGGCGCTGATCCACCACTTCAAGCTCTATACCGAGGGTTTCCGCGTTCCGGCGGGCGAGGTCTATGCCGCGGTGGAAGCGCCCAAGGGCGAATTCGGCGTCTATCTGGTGGCCGACGGCGGCAACAAGCCGTACCGCTGCAAGATCCGGGCGCCGTCCTATGCCCATCTCCAGGCGATGGATCACATGTGCAAGGGCCACATGCTGGCCGACGTTTCGGCGGTGCTGGGTTCGCTCGACATCGTGTTCGGAGAGGTGGACCGGTGAGCAATGCCAATTCAACCAACGCAAGTGTCGCGCAGGCGCAGCTTGACGCCTACAACGCGCAGGATCTGGACGCTTACGTCGCCTATTTCACGGAAGACTGCATCGTGTCCGGCCTGAACGGCGCCCCGACCGAAACCAGCCGCGCCGCCATCCGGGCGCGTTACGCCAAGGCGTTCGAGACCTTTCCGCGCAACAAGGCCTATCTGGAAAACCGCATCGTGGTGGGCAATACCGTGGTGGATCACGAGCGGGTGGTGCGCGCCCCCGGCGGCGAGGAATTCGAGATCATCGCGATCTACAGCTTCCGCGACGGCCTGATCTGCCGCGTCGATTTCGCGAAATAGGAACCGGAATGTCGCTGCGTCGCCTTGCCCCGCCGGAAGTCCAGCCTGCCAGCTTCGCGTTCAATGCGCCGAACGCCGAATGGGCCGCCGCCACCATCGCGAAGTACCCGCCGGGCCGCCAGGCCAGCGCGGTGATCTCGCTGCTGTGGCGCGGGCAGGAGCAGGAAGGCTGGGTCACCCATCCGATGATCGAGGTGATCGCCGGAATGCTGGACATGCCCTTCATCCGGGTTCTGGAAGTGGCGACCTTCTACACCATGTTCAACCTTGAGCCGGTGGGCACGCTGATCCAGGTCTGCACCACCACGCCCTGCTGGCTGCGCGGCTCCGACGCCGTGGTCGCGGCGTGCAAGACGCATATCCATCCGCAGGAAAAGACCCTGTCGGCCGACGGCAGGTTCAGCTGGACGGAAGTGGAATGCCTGGGCGCCTGCGTCAACGCCCCCATGCTGCAGATCGGCAGCGACTTCTATGAAGACCTGGACGGTCCCCTGACCGAGCAGTTGATCGCCGACCTCAAGGCGGGCAGGGCGCCCAAGCCGGGCCCCGCCAACGGCCGCCGTTCGTCGGAGCCGGAAGGCGGCGCGACCGCGCTGACCGATACGGCGCTGTATGACGGCTCCATCATCGGGCGTTACACGGTCGCCGCGCCGCAGCCCGCCTTGACCGACGCCGAGGCCAAGAAGCCCACCCAGGCGGCCTCGGACCGCGAGGCGCCCAAACAGAAACCGCCGGGAGCGGCCACCTGATGCTCGCCGACCAGGATCGCATTTTCACCAATCTGTACGGTCTTCAGGATCCCGGCCTGGAGGCGGCGAAGAAGCGCGGCCAGTGGGACAATACCAAGGCCATTCTCGCGCTCGGTCCCGAAGGCATCGTGGACATCATGAAGAAGTCGGGCCTGCGCGGGCGCGGCGGCGCGGGTTTCCCCACCGGCCTGAAATGGTCCTTCATGCCCAAGGAGGTGAAGGAGCGGCCGCACTACCTGGTGGTGAATGCCGACGAATCCGAACCCGGCACCTGCAAGGACCGGGACATCATGCGGCACGATCCGCACACGCTTGTTGAAGGGTGTTTGGTGGCCTCGTTCGCCATGCGCGCCCATGCCTGCTACATCTATGTGCGCGGCGAGTTCATCCGCGAGCGCGAGGCGCTGCAGCGCGCGGTGGACGAAGCCTATGCCGCCAGGCTGATCGGCAAGAACAACATCCATGGCTGGGACTTCGACCTGTACGTCCATCACGGCGCGGGCGCCTATATCTGCGGCGAGGAAACCGCGCTGCTGGAATCGCTGGAAGGCAAGAAGGGCCAGCCGCGCCTCAAGCCGCCTTTCCCGGCCAATGTGGGCCTGTATGGCTGCCCCACCACCGTCAACAATGTGGAATCCATCGCGGTCGCGCCCACCATCCTGCGCCGTGGCGCCGACTGGTTCGCCGGCCTGGGCCGCCCCAACAACACCGGCACCAAGGTCTTCTGCATCTCCGGTCATGTGAACAAGCCGTGCAATGTGGAAGAGGAGATGGGCATCCCGCTGCGCGAACTGATCGAGCGGCATTGCGGCGGCGTGCGCGGCGGCTGGGACAACCTGCTGGCGGTGATCCCCGGCGGCTCGTCGGTGCCGCTCCTGCCCAAGAGCATCTGCGACGATGTGTTGATGGATTTCGACAGCCTCAAGGCCGTGCAGTCGGGCCTGGGCACCGCCGCGGTGATCGTGATGGACAAGTCCACCGACGTGATCAAGGCGATCCAGCGGCTGGCCTATTTCTACAAGCATGAAAGCTGCGGCCAGTGCACGCCGTGCCGCGAAGGCACCGGCTGGATGTGGCGGGTGATGACCCGCATGGTGAAGGGCGACGCCCGCGAGTCCGAAATCGACCTGCTGCAGGAAGTCACCAAGCAGATCGAGGGTCACACCATCTGCGCCCTGGGCGACGCGGCCGCCTGGCCGATCCAGGGCCTGATCCGGCATTTCCGTCCGGAGATCGAAAAGCGTATCGCCGAATTCGGCAAGTTCGATAGCAACCGCGTATCGAACGCGGCGGAGTAAGTCATGGCCACGCGCAAGCTCATCGTGGACGGCAAGGAAATCGAAGCCGACGAGTCCATCACCCTGCTGCAGGCCTGCGAGCAGGCGGGCGCGGAAATCCCGCGCTTCTGCTATCATGAGCGCCTGTCGGTGGCGGGCAATTGCCGCATGTGCCTGGTGGAATGGGTGGGCGCGCCCAAGCCGCAGGCCAGCTGCGCGCTTCAGGTCAAGGACATCTTCCCCAACAAGGACGGCACTCCCGCCCGGATCAACACCACCAGCCCCTATGCCCGCAAGGCGCGCGAGGGCGTGATGGAATTCCTGCTCATCAACCACCCGCTGGATTGCCCGATCTGCGACCAGG
>CALDFO010000486.1 GCA_937942205.1 uncultured Alphaproteobacteria bacterium | reverse complement strand
GGGTCATCAGCACGCAGGGGGCCGCCGCCAGCATGGCGAAGTCATGCGCCGACAGGCCGATGCCGCGCTCCGGCTGTTCCAGTCCCAGCGCCGCGCGCATCTGGCGCGAGAACCAGGGATCGGCGCCCGGTCCGCGCGGCCAGGCGCCTTCGTTCAAGCCGCCCAGCACGGTGAGATCGAAGCGCTGCATCCGGGCTTCCAGCGGCCCCAGGATGAACAGGCGCGGATGCTGGCCGAAGGCGGCGCGCACCGGCGTCTTCAAAGCCAGGCTGCGGAACAAGGGCGGCCAGGAGGCCGGTTCGATGGACGGCAGGCCCGGCACCGACTCCAGCAGGGATGCGAGCAGGGCCTGGGCCGTCGTTCCGTCCGGGCCTTCATACAGGCGGCAGTCTTTCGCCTCGGCGCAGGTCAGTTGCTCCGCCGCCGCGACATGGGCGGCGATCAACGCCTCCAGCGGCACGTCGCGGCGCGCGAACAGCGCCTCCAACGGCGCCAGCACACCCGCGATGTCGGCCCACCAGCCCGCCAGCCGTTCCAGCGCCTGGGGCGGCGGGGCGCGGCGTGCCGCATGGGCTTTGGCGATGGCGCGGGACACGCCCTCCAGCCCCGGATCGGGACGCGGACCGCGCAGGCACCAGCGGTCCAGCTCGCGGGCGCGGGCGCGGAAGGCCGCGCCATCCTGCCCGCGCGTGGCGAAGGGATGCTTGAGCAGCGCCAGCAGCGGCACCGGCGCGAAGCGCGCCTGGGCGGCTTCGGCCAGCAGACACAGAAAGCTGCCCGCGCTGGTATGGGCCAGGGGCCGCCCGGCGGAATCGTCGATCCGCACACCCCAGCGCGTCATTTCCGCCGCCACCCGCCGCGCCAGGTTGCGGTCGGGCGTCACCAGCGCGGCGGTGCGCCCCGGCGTCTCCAGCGCCTGGCGCAGCGCCAGCGCGATGGCCAGCGCTTCCTGCGCCGGATCGGCCGCCGTCGCCAGTGTCAGATTCCTCAGCCCATCCGCGATCCGGCCGCCGCCGTCCTGCGCCAGCGCGCGCCAGGCATCGGTGGTGGGCGCGGGCCGCAGGGTTTCCGACAGCAGGGCCTCGCGCGCCGCATCGCTGGGCGCGTCATGCCAGTCGGCGACATCGGCGCGCTCGGTGCCCAGCCGTTGCAGCAGTTGATGCAGGCCGTATTGGGGATGACCGGGATCGAGCCGTGCCCAGCTGTCCGCGTCCAGCATCCGGTCCAGGCCCGGCAGCACCACCGCGCCTTGCGGCAGCCGCGCGATCACGCCCAGCAAATCGGCGGTGGCGGGGATGGAGCCGGTGGAGCCGGCGGCGATCACCAGTCCCTGCGGCGGATGCGTTTCCAGTCGCCGCGCCAGGGCTTGTGTCGCCATCGCGCGCCGCGCCGCCGGGTTGATCACGCCTT
>CALDFO010000485.1 GCA_937942205.1 uncultured Alphaproteobacteria bacterium | reverse complement strand
TCCAGGCGCTCGGGCAGTTGCTTCCTCACTTCAGACGGTCCTTTCGGGCTTTCACCCGCCGCTGCTTGCGGGTCGATTTGTCGATGCCCAGCACGATGTAAACCTGGGCGCCCGGCTCACCCACTTCTTCCGGGTGCCGGCGGGTCAGGACGAACCGACGTCCATTGACGATCAGCGGCTGGCCCGGCGTCAGCTCGGCGCGATCCTTGGTGTCCAGGGTGAGGACGTCACACAGCGGGACATCGACATGGCCCTGCACGGTGATGGGCGCGCGCGGATTGAGGGTGCGCTGTCCTTTCACCGGAAGCCGCCCGTCAAAACATCCTGGATGCGGTCCAGCTTGTCCATCGTCGGGCTGTTGACCAGCTGGGCGCAAGGCATGCGCGCCGGCGGCGCCTTGGCCATCTCGTCCGCCGCGTCCAGCCCAGCACTGCCCAGGCCGAGACGGCGGGCCTCACTGGTGGCCAGCAGCTGATAGCCGTCCTGGAAAACTTCGAACCACCGCTGGCTTCGGATGCCGCACATGACCGCGTTCTGCGCCAGGTCGACATTCCGGCCGGCGCGCTGCAGCTGGGACTTGTATTGCTCCATCGCGGACGGCGCGGCGATGGCGGGCGTGGCGATCGCCAAAATGGCGGCGGCGAAAATGGCTTTCATGGAGGTGGTCCTTTCAAAAAGAAATATGCGGCCAGCCCGACGGCGGACCAGAAAACAATCAAACCGACACAGACGGCGATGATGCCCCAGTCGGGCCCGGTGCGGCGCTCACAGCTGCAGGGGCCGGAGCTCGCTATCACGGCACGACAGCCCGGGCAAAGATGCGTGACAGTCCCCATCGACTTTTCCCCTCCGGTCCAACCAATACAGCTCGGTCCAGGACCCGAAGCTCTCGCTCGGGCAGGACAACATTGCCGAAAACATGCGCATGCACCAGAGCCCGCGCGGCTTCCAGGATGGGCCGCGTCCGCCAGGTCACCACCGAATAGGTCAGGATCACGGTGGCGGCGATGATCAGGAGGGTGGAAACCGGCGCCAGGGCGATGGCGGCCACCAGCAGGGCCACGCTGAAAGCATGGAGAAACAGCCTCATTTGACCACCTGCGGTCCGGCGGCGGCGCGGGCGATGCCGGCCTCCGTCGCCTTCAGGTGCGGGATGTTCTTGCCCTTGTGGATCGTATAAGGGCTGGGCAGCTGGATGGTCTCGACCAGCTGTTCATCGTGAAGGCGGCTGTTCACGCCGGCGTTCACGGACTGCTGTGGGATGGGGGCCTGCACAATGCGGCGCAGCTCGCCCAGGGCGAGCGCGCTCAGCGGGTGGATTTTGGAGCCGTTCAAGCGCATGTCGCTTCTCCCGTCAGGGGTTGGGGCGGC
>CALDFO010000484.1 GCA_937942205.1 uncultured Alphaproteobacteria bacterium | reverse complement strand
GCGATGTCGGCCCCGGAGGTACGCCGGTGGAAATCGCGGATCGCCTCGCGCAGCGGCGTGATGCCGCGCGCATTGGTATAGTTGGTCTTGCCGTCCATCAGCGCCTGGATCGCGGTGTCACGGATGAAGGCGGGGGTGGGCAGGTCGGTCTCGCCGAACCACAGCGGCAGCACCGAGGGATCGCCCAGGCCCAGCGCCGTGACCTTGGAAATGCCGGAGGGTTCAAGGCCCAGAATGGCGGGACGAATGGGATTGCTCATGGCGGCTCTTTAACATGGCTTTGCCGCGTCGTGTCGTGCCGATTGAACATGCCTGCCGCGTAGGGCCGGTGGTCAGGCGGTGGCGGTCCGCAGTCGCGGCCGGGGTCTCACGGCCTGCGCCAGTATCCAGCCCGCGGCCAGACAGAGGGCGAAGACGCCCAGCGCCCGCAACTGGCCGGGCGCCTGGTTCAGCCCGAACAGCGGCGTCTTCTGCGCCAGCAGGATAATGCCGGGATGGATGACATAGAGCGGATAGGACAACTCGCCCAGCGGCCTGAACCATCCGGGCGCGCGCGGCTCGGCCCGCAGCAGCAGCACGACCAGCGCGGGCGACAACAGCGTCACCGCGATCCAGTCGAAGGTCGGGGTGGCGGTGAGCGTCGGCACGACGGCGATGCACAGCCACAGTGTCAGCAGCAGTTCGGGCGACAGCGGGGGCAGGCGGGCGAAGCGGCCCGCGCGATGCAGGCGGAAGATCACCACTCCGGCGGTGAAGGCCGCGATGCCGCGCAGAAACCCCAGCGGCAGTATCTGATAGCCGACGCACCAGCCACGTTCGGTGAAATAGCCGGTCACCGCCATGGCCGCCCAGGCCGTCCCCGCCAGGATCGCCAGGCTGCGGGTGCGCCAGCGGAACAGCAGCGCGGCATAGGCGATGTTGACCAGCCATTCCACCAGCAGCGACCAGGTGACGTTCATCATGGGTGGTGAGAATTCGCCGCCCGTCCCCCAGGCCGGCAGCATCAGCACCGTGGTGAGGGGGATCACGATCCAGACCAGCGCCCAGCCATAGCCGGGATAGTATCCGCCGGCCGCCATCCCCAGGAATATGGCGATATTGAAGGCCGCGCCGATCCAGAAGACCGGCAGCAGGCGGCGGGCGCGGATCGCCAAGAAGGCGCCCAGGCCCTGGCCGGCGGTCAGCCGGGCCTCATGGGCCAGGGCGATGACAAAGCCGCTGAGCAGGAAGAAAATGTCCACGGCCAGATAACCGTGCTGGAAGATGGGGCCGGGATGGAAGAGGTTGTCGCAATGGTACAGGACGATGCTGACGGCGCAGATGCCGCGCAATCCGTCCAGGCCCAGGAAGCGCTGTTTCTCCATGCCCGATTTTGACGCCCGGCCCGCTTAAGGAAGCTTGAAAAAGGCGGAAAAGCCTCGGTTTCGGGGCTTTTTACAGCCCATTCCCGGTTGATTTCGGGAGGACGAATCCGTATAAGCCCCGCCATCTCGCATGTGCGGGTGGCTTTCGGCGGGAGTTCCGCCGTCGCCGTCCGGTGTTTCCCGACAAGGGGGATAACCCGCGCATCTGGCCAACCGGTAAAGGAGACGACGACCATGGCTTTGCCTGATTTTTCCATGCGCCAGCTGCTTGAAGCCGGCGCCCATTTCGGCCACCGCCAGCAGCGCTGGAACCCGAAGATGGCGCCCTTCATCTATGGCCAGCGCAACGACATCCACATCCTGGACCTGACCCAGACCGTGCCGCTGCTGCACCAGGCGCTGGTCGCGCTGCGCGAAGTCGCCGCCGGCGGCGGGCGCATCCTGTTCGTGGGCACCAAGCGCCAGGCCAGCGAGCCGATCGCCGCCGCCGCCAAGCGCTGCGCGCAGTATTATGTGAACCATCGCTGGCTGGGCGGCACGCTGACCAACTGGCAGACCATCAGCCACTCGATCCGCCGCCTGCGCACCATCGAGGAGACCTTGTCCAGCGCCGAGCAGTCGGGCCTGACCAAGAAGGAGCTGCTGGGCCTGCTGCGCGAGCAGGACAAGCTGGAGCGTTCGCTGGGCGGCATCAAGGAAATGGGCGGCCTGCCCAACATGCTGTTCGTGATCGACACCAACAAGGAATCCATCGCCATCGCCGAGGCCCGCAAGCTGGGCATCCCGGTCACCGCGATCCTGGACTCCAACTGCGATCCGGACGGCATTGCCTTCCCGATC
This sequence comes from uncultured Alphaproteobacteria bacterium, assembly GCA_937942205.1. Taxonomy (GTDB): domain Bacteria; phylum Pseudomonadota; class Alphaproteobacteria; order Micropepsales; family Micropepsaceae; genus Rhizomicrobium. The sequence continues at coordinate 164 of CALDFO010000484.1, read as the reverse complement.
CCCGGCAATGACGACGCCGCCCGCGCCCTGGCGCTGTATTGCGACCTGGCCGCCCGCGCGGTGATCGACGGACTCAGCCAGGGCCAGACCGAGGCCGGCGTGGACCTGGGCGCGGCGGAAGAGATCGGGGACACCGGCGCCAAGCCGGTCGAAGCCGAACCGGC
>CALDFO010000483.1 GCA_937942205.1 uncultured Alphaproteobacteria bacterium | reverse complement strand
TATCGAAACTATTCCACGATTCAAATTCAGGGATTGTGGGGTCGTCCATTTTCGCTTACCTCAGGTATTGAACCTGAAATGCATCACATCGCCGTCCTGGACGACATATTCTTTGCCTTCCAGCCGGAATTTGCCCGCCTCGCGCGCGCCCGCCTCGCCCTTGCCCGCCACATAATCGTCAAAGGCGATGGTTTCGGCGCGGATATAGCCCTTCTCGAAATCGGTATGGATCACGCCCGCCGCCTGCGGCCCCTTTGAGCCTTTGGTGACGGTCCAGGCGCGGGCTTCCTTGGGGCCGACGGTGAAGAAGGTCAGCAGGCCCAACAGATCGTAACCGGCGCGGATCAGACGGTTCAGGCCCGGCTCTTCCAGCCCCAGCGAGTCCAGGAAATCCTTGCGGTCGCCCGGCGGCATCTGGGCGATCTCTTCCTCGATCTTGGCCGAGATCACCACGCTGTGCGCACCCTGCTTTTTCGCCATCTCCTGGGCGCGGGCCGATATGCCGTTGCCGGTGGCGGCGCTGCCTTCCTCGACATTCAACACATACAGGACCGGCTTGGCGGTCATCAGGCCCAGCTGCGCATAGGGCGCCAGCTCTTCCGGCGTCAGGTCGGGCAGGGCGATGCGGGCGGGCTTGCCGTCGCGCAGCAGCCCCAGCGCCCTGGTCACCAGCGCGATGGCTTCCTTGGCTTCCTTGTCGGCGCCCTTGGCTTTTTTCTCCAGCGCGGGCAGGCGCTTTTCCAGGCTGTCCAGGTCGGCCAGCATCAGTTCGGTTTCCACCGTCTCGGCATCGGCGATGGGGTCGATCTTGCCCTCGACATGGGTGATGTCGTCGTCTTCAAAGCAGCGCAGCACATGCACCACCGCATCCACCTCGCGGATATTGGCCAGGAACTGGTTGCCCAGGCCTTCGCCCTTGGAGGCGCCGCGCACCAGGCCGGCAATGTCCACAAAGGTGATGCGGGTGGGAATGATCTCCTGCGACCCGGCGATGGCCGCCAGCGTGTCCAGGCGCGGATCGGGCACCGCCACATCGCCGACATTGGGCTCAATCGTGCAGAAGGGATAGTTGGCCGCCTGCGCCGCCGCCGTCTGGGTAAGGGCGTTGAACAAGGTGGACTTGCCGACATTGGGCAGGCCCACGATTCCGCATTTGAAACCCATTCCTAAAACCTCGTCATGGCCGGCCAGCAAGGCCGGTCTTGCGGCCGCAGCGCGAGCCGGCCATCCCTTGCGCTGTTGTATATCAAGACAAACCCTGTGCGCCGGATTCCGGCGGCTTCGGTTTGGCGGGCTGGGTCAGCAGCGCCACCTTGCTCATGAATCCGGCATCATCGTCACGCGCCAGCAGCGGCGCGGCGTCCACCATCGCCATCACCAGCGGCTTCAGCCAGTCGATATCCTCTTTCGAGAAATTCTGCAGCACATGGCCGCTGACCCGCGCCTTGTCGCCGGGATGGCCGATGCCCAGCCGCACCCGGCGGTAATCCGGTCCCAGCGCGGCGGTGATGGAGCGCAGCCCGTTCTGCCCGGCATCGCCGCCGCCGGTCTTGACCTTCAGCTTGCCCGCCGCCAGGTCGATCTCGTCATGCACCACCACCAGCGCCGACAACGGCAGCTTGTAGAAACGCAAGGCGGGCGCGACCGAGTCGCCCGACAGGTTCATGAAGGTCTGGGGCTTGAGCAGATAGGTCTTGCGCCCGGCCAGGCTGCCTTCCGACAGCAGGCCGTCGAACTTGGCCTTCCAGGGCCCGAAACGGTGCGCGGCATGGATCTCGTCCAGCACGATGAAACCGGCATTGTGCCGGTTCTTCGCATATTGAGATCCAGGATTTCCCAGGCCCGCAATAAGGAGAGGCGTCCCGGACGGGTCTTTTGCCCCCCGGCTGTGTCGCTCGTCGCTCATGGACTTTGTGTCCACATCGCTCCTCGCTCCTGGCCGGACGGCCAAAATCCCCTATCCGGGAAAGCGATCCTTACTTCTTGGCCGGCGTGGCGGCGGGCTTGGCGGCGGCGGCGCCCGCGGCAGGCGCCGCGGCGGCGGCATCGGCGGCCTTCACTTCCTCGCGCATGGTGGTCGGGGCCACGACCGAGCAGACCGTGAAGTCCCGGCCCCGGATCAGCGGCTTGACGCCTTCGGGCAGGTCCAGGTTGCTGATATGGACGGACTCATTGATGTCCAGCTTGGAGACATCCACCACGATGGTGTTGGGAATGGTCTCGGCGGGGCAGGACAGGCCCAGGGAGCGGCGCACGATGTTCAGCACGCCGCCCTTCTTCAGGCCGGGCGAGACTTCCTGGCCGCGATACTGGACGGGGATTTCCAGGCGCACGGTGGCGCCTTCGGCCAGGCGCAGGAAGTCCACATGCACCGGGCGGTCGGTCACCGGGTCGAGCTGCACCTGGCGCGGAATGGCGCGGGTCGTCTTGCCGCCAATGTCCAGGTTGAACAGGGTGGTCAGGAAGTGGCCGGCCTCGACATGGCGCTCCAGCGTGCGGGCATCTACATTGATGGTCTGCGGTTCGTCATTGCCGCCATAGATCACGCCCGGAATCAGGCCCTTCTGGCGCGCCTGATAGGACGGACCCTTGCCGCGACCTTCGCGCGCTTCAACCTTAAGTTCCTGATTCTTCGACATTTTCCAGTTTCCTCTGATCCCAGACCCCAAAGGGGGCCCCGAAAGAGGCGGCTTGTAGCGGTTTGCCCTGCCAGGCGCAACCGGACGGAGGGGCGCTTCGCCGCGCCCCGGCTCGTGCTAGCCTGCCGCCGCAGAGGGGAACAGGGGAGTTCACATGCCGGTTGCCATCACATCCGTCCTGGCCGCGGGGCTCGCGGGCTGGGTCTTCGGGGCCGTCTGGTACACGGTCCTGGGCAAGGTCTGGCTGCGGGCGCGGGGCCTGGACCCGCAAGCCTGCAAGGACAAGAAAATGCCGCTGGCGCCGCTGGCGATCGCCCTGGTGGCCGCCCTGGTGATGGCCACGGTGATGCATCAGCTTCTGCTGGGCATGGGCATGTTGGGGGTGATGACGGTGGCCGAAGGCGCCCTGGCGGGCCTGACGGTGGGGATCGGCTTCATGGCCACCAGCGTGCTGGTCAACCATATGTTCCACGGCCAGGGCTGGCTGGTGATCCTGATCGACGCGGCGCACTGGATCATGGTCGCCGCCATCCAGGGCGCGCTGATCGCCGCGCTGGCTTAAGCGGCGGGCCTAAACAGCCAGCCTAAACCGTAAGTATGTCTTCCGCCGCCAGGGCCGCCGCGACCGCCGGGCGCTGCTGCATCCGGCCGCGGTGCGCCTTGAGGCGCGGGAAAGGGGCGATACCGCCCGCGCCCGGGCGTTCCAGCCAGCGGGCGAAGACATACAGGTAGGCGTCGGCCACGGTGTATTGTTCGCCCATCGCCCAGGGGCGGCCATCGGCCAGCGTCTCCTCGACCAGTCCCAGTTGCAGTTCGAGGTTGGCCGGCGTCTTGGCCTTTATTTCAGCGCAGGCGGCCTCGCTGTCGGCATAGCGTTCGGGCCGGATCAGATGGCCGAAGCTCACATGCACCGTGCTGGCCAGATAGGCATTGAAGGACAGCATCTGGCTGACGGCGAAGTCATCGCCCTCCGGTTTCAGGCGCTGGGCGGGAAATTGCTCGGCGATCCAGCCCAGGATCACCGGCGCCTCGGTCAGGGTGCCGCGCGGCGTCACCAGCGCGGGCACCCGGCCCTTGGGATTGACGGCGATATAATCGGGCTGGCGCTGGTCGCCCGCCTTCAGGTCCAGCCGCACCGCCTCGAAGTCGGCACCGGCCTCATACAGCGCGATATGCGGCGCCAGCGAGCAGGCGCCGGGAGCATAGAACAGCTTGAGCATGGCGGTTCCTTCCGTTTTCTCCCCCTGCATTCTCCCCCCGCGGCGCGCAGCGCCCCTTGCGGGGGGAGATGTCGCAACGATGGGTCTGCGAAGCGGACCGAGTTGCGACAGAGGGGGGTAACTAAAACAGGCTAATCAAAAAGACTGGAAACCGACGCTTCGTTGTTGATGCGGCGCATCGCCTCGCCCAGCAGCGGGGCGATGGAGATGATGCGGATATTGGCGCAGGCCGACTGGGCAGGCGTGACGGCGATGGTGTCGGTCACCACCATGGATTTCAGGCGCGAATTCTGGATGCGCTCCACCGCCTTGCCCGACAGCACGCCATGGGTGCAATAGGCATAGACCTCGGTGGCGCCGTTGTTCAGCAGCGCCTCGGCGGCGTTGCACAGGGTGCCGCCCGAATCGACGATATCGTCGATCAGGATGCAGGGGCGGCCCTGCACTTCGCCGATGATGTTCATCACTTCCGACACCCCGGCGCGCTCGCGGCGCTTGTCCACGATGGCCAGGTCGGTGTTGAGGCGGCGCGCCAGCGAACGGGCGCGCACCACGCCGCCCACATCGGGCGACACCACCATGGGCTCCTTGCCGCCCAGATGCTCCAATATATCCTTCACGATCACCGGCTGGGCGAACAGATTGTCGGTGGGAATGTCGAAAAAGCCCTGAATCTGCCCGGCATGAAGGTCGACGGTCAGCACGCGGTTGGCGCCCGCCTCGGTGATCAGGTTGGCGACCAGCTTGGCGGAAATGGGCGTGCGCGGGCCCACCTTGCGGTCCTGCCGGGCGTAACCGAAATAGGGGATCACGGCGGTGATGCGCCGGGCCGACGCGCGGCGCAGCGCGTCGATGCAGATCAGCAGTTCCATCAGATTGTCGTTGGCCGGGGCGCTGGTGGACTGGATGACGAACATATCCTCGCCGCGCACATTCTCCTGCACCTCGACGAACACTTCGTCGTCGGAGAAGCGGCGCACATCGGCCTTGACCGGCACGATGCCCAGATGGCTGCTGATGGCGTCGGCCAGCGGACGGTTGGCGTTGCCGGTGATGAGGCGCATACCCCGCGATCCGCTCATGTCTTGCCCCTCCGGCCTTCGCCGGCCCGTGGGCCGGCTAAGGCCACCTCCCCGATGCAAGCGCGCCTTGCGCGCCGGGGAGGGAGGTGCACAGCCCCGATGAAACTTTAATGACGGGCTTTTAGCCGCTGATATCCAGGGGCGCAACCGGCGTATCGCCACGCCGCTCCAGCAGCGCGATGGCCGAAATCTGCCGTCCGTAATCGGCTTCGCCCGCATGGGTTGTGCGCCGGAAGCTGAAAAAACCGCTGCCCTGGGGATAGGTGCAGACGCCCAGCGTTTCGACCCGGCCCGCGCCCGCGGCGGCCAGGCGGTGGGCGACATACGCTTCCAAGGCGAAGCGGTAATGACCTTCCCGGTCGCTGGGCATGAAGAATTTGCGCATCCGGAGGCCGCCTTCCAGCACCTTGTTGCGCATTTCCCAGCCCACTTCATAATTGGACTGGCTGATGCAGGGGCCGATGGCCGCGACGATGGCCTCGCGCCGCGCCCCCAGCCTTTCCATGGCGTCCAGCACGGCTTCCAGTACGCCGCCGCCTTCCTTGCTGCCCACCGCGCCCTTCCAGCCCGCATGGGCCGCGCCGATCACGCCCGCCTCGGCGTCGGCCAGCAGCACCGGCGCGCAGTCGGCGGTCAGGATGCCCAGCGCCAGGCCGGGCGTGGCGGTGACCATGCCGTCGCCTTCGCGCTTGTCCTCCCCGGCAGGCAAAATGTGGACGATGGAACTGTGAATCTGCGACAGGCTGACCAGCCGCAGATCCGCGCCCAGGGCCTGGGCCACCCGGCGGCGATTCTCCGTCACCTTGTCCACATCGTCCCGCGAGCCGGGGCCGCAATTGAGCGAGGCGTACAGCCCCTCCGACACGCCGCCGGAAATGCCGAAAAAGCCGTGCGCGATGCCCGGCGCCTTGAGGCCGGCCGCTTCCAGCCGCGTGATGGCGCTCATGGCGTGAACCCCGCCGCGCCGCTGATGGACGGCGGCAGGAAGGCCAGCGCCTTGAACAGGCGCCCCATCTGGTCATGACCGATCAGCCGTTCGGTGGCGGCGATCACGCTGTCGGCGCTGTCGGGGTTGGCCTTGATCAACTGTCCGGCGCGGTCGGTCAGCCCGATCCCGGCCAGGAACAGGCCCTGCGTCACCGGCCCCAGCACGGTGGCGCCGCCGCGCCGCCCGGCCTGGGCCAGGGCCGCAAAGTCCACATGGGCGGACAGATCGTCCGCCCCCGGCTCGGCCAGCGCCTCGGCGAAGCGATGGCCGCTGACCGCCTGCAAAGTCTCCGAAAAGCCCAGCGCCGCCTCATAGCCGTAATCCACCAGCAGCGCCGCGCCGCCCTTGGCGGCGATGACGGCGGCGATCTCCTCGGCCAGGGCCAGCGATGCGGGCGCGGTTTCATAAACCCCGCCGAGGGGCGCGCCTGCGCGGTCGGCGGGCACCAGGCCGGGCGGCGCGGGCACCGGCGCCAGCGCGAAGGTCAGCTCGCCCGCACCGTCCAGCGTCACCATGCGCTCGCACCAGCCGCGTTCGGTGCGCACATACTGGCGCACCGGCAGGGCGTCGAAGAATTCATTGGCCACCAGGAACAGCGGCCGGTCGGCCAGGCTGTGATCGAACTGATGCTGCCAGGAAATGTCGGCGGCCATCCGGCCGTCCTCCCCTCCGCGCAGCGTTTCGGCCTGGACCTGTTGCAGCACCGGGCTGGCCTCGACCAGCACCACCTCCAGATCGGCCAGGAAATCGGGCGCCACCGCGGCGGTGCGCAGGATGTCGGCCATCAGGGTGCCGCGCCCCGGCCCCAATTCCACCAGCCGGGGATTTTTCGGGCAGCCCTGATCGGCCCAGGCCTGGACCAGCCACAGCCCCAGCATCTCGCCGAACATCTGGCTGATTTCCGGCGCGGTGATGAAGTCGCCGTGTTTGTCGTCTGTCTTGGCCCCGATGGGATCGCGGGTGGCGTAATAGCCGTCCCGCGGATCGAGCAGGGCGATGGTCATGAACTGGGCCACCGACATGGGCCCCTGCGCTGCGATCAGCGCGGCGATGCGCGATTTCAGGGTCATGCCGCTTTCGGCTTGCGCAGCGCCGCCCAGAACAGCAGACCCGCGCCGATCCAGACCGGGATGGACAGCGCCATGCCCATGCTGATGGGGCCGATGAACTGGGTGTCCGGCTCGCGGAAGAATTCACAGATGAATCGGAAGGTGCCGTATCCGGCGAAGAAGATCGCCGACAGCAGGCCGGGACGCTTGTGGGCGTGGAAGACGCGCAGCGCCACCTGCAGGATGATGAACAGCAGCAGGCCTTCCAGCGCCGCCTCATAGAGTTGGCTGGGATGGCGCGGCAGCGGCCCGCCGCGCGGGAAGATCATCGCCCAGGGCACATCGGTGACGCGGCCCCAGAGTTCGTCATTGATGAAGTTGGCGATCCGCACCAGGAAGATGGCCAGCGGCGCGAAGGCGCAGGCCAGATCGGCGATCGGCAGCAGCGCCAGCTTGCGGCGGCGGCAGAACAGCCAGACCGCGATCACCACGCCCAGCAGGCCGCCATGAAAGGACATGCCGCCTTCCCAGGCGGCGACGATGCGCAGGGGATCGGTGATGAAGCCCAGCGGCAGCCCGTCGCAGAAGGCGGCATAGTTGGGCGTGACGCTGCACAGGACGGTGCCGTAGATCAGCACCCAGCCCAGCCGCCCGCCCAGAATGATGCCGATGGTGGCCCAGACCACCAGATCGCCGATCTGGTCCTCGGTGGCGGCGGGCTTGCCCCGGAAGGGCGGCGCGGCCCACAGCGCCTTGTTCCGCAGTACCCGCAGGATGCCCCACCAGGCCAGCACGATGCCGACGATATAGGCGATGGCGTACCAGCGGATCGCCAGCGGGCCGATCTGCAGCAGCACCGGGTCGATCTGGGGAAAGGGCAGCAGCGCCTGAACCATGCGGCCAGATCGCAAGGGTTGGATGCTTGTGTCAAGGAGCATCGGGCAGCCCGGAGCGCAGCGAGGAGCGTCGCCCGTGCGACCAAAAGAAGAGGGCGGGAGGAATTTCCCGGCAGCTTGGCATACTTGTGCCAAGCCAACCCCTTCTCCATATAGAAACCGACCAACGGAGGTTCCCATGGCGCAGACCGACAATCCCTTCCTGGACGGCGTAGCCAAAGCCTTCACCGACGCCGCCGGCATGGCGCAGGGTGTGCGCGCCGAGATCGACACCTTCATGCGCCAGCGGCTGGAACGGCTGGTGGCCGACATGGATTTCGTGCCGCGCGAGGAATTCGAGGCGGTGAAGG
>CALDFO010000482.1 GCA_937942205.1 uncultured Alphaproteobacteria bacterium | reverse complement strand
GGAAGCATCGCCGCATCACCTTCAACCGCTGTTACGGCGAACTGGGGCTGGTGGCGCTGCCCCAGGTCTGGCTGTTCCAGATTCTGCTGACCACGCTGGCGCCGATGGCCGACCTGCTGCTGCTGTGGCAGCTTCTGGGCCAGTGGATCGCCTATACCCAGCACGGCACCGAGTTCAACAGTTCCAGCCTCTGGCTGATCGGCATCTATTACCTGGTGTTCGTGGTGGTGGACCTGGTGGCGGCGGCGATCGGCTTTCTTCTGGAAAAGGACGAGGACTGGAGCCTGCTATGGTGGCTGGTGCCGCAACGCTTCGGCTATCGCCAGATCATGTATTACGTGGTGTTGCGCTCGCTCTGGACGGCGCTGAAAGGTCCGTTCGTGGGCTGGGGTAAGCTGGAGCGCACCGGCACCGTGCAGGCGCGCGGCTAGCCTTGCACGGTTGGCCTTGTATGGTGGCGGCGCGCGCTCGCCGCCGCGATATTGACGGCGGGATTGGCGCGCAGGGAGATTCGATGCAGATACGGCGCATGTGCCTGCTGTCCGCCGTGCTGGGGCTGTTTGCCGTGCCGGCGCTGGGCGGCTGCGGCCTGCTGGGTGGGGCGCGTCCGGTGGCCGTGGCGCCCGATGTCCTGCGGCCGGGGGATGCCCTGCGCATCATGGTGCTGGGCGAGGAGGACCTGACCGGCACCTTCGTTGTCGATCAGGACCGCACGGTGCATCTGCCGCTGGTGGGGGCCGTGCCCGCCGGCGGATTGAGCCTGGTCCGGTTCGAGAATGACCTGCGCGAAGCGCTCAAGCAGGGCTATCTCAAGGACCCGCAGCTTCTGGTGGCGCGGGCCGATCCGGCGGCTTCGCCGTCCGCCGCCATGCCCGTCATCCCGTCCGAACCCGCGCCGTCTTCCGAGCCGCCCGCGCCGCCGGGTCCGATGCCTTCGGGTCCGATGACGCCCGCGCCCTCCGCCGCCGCGCCGTCTCTGCCCGGCGCCAGCCCTGTCCTGCGGCAATCGCAACGCAACCCCTGACGGATTCCCGGAAGGGCGGTTTTACGCCCTGCCGGGCCGGGAACTGTGCGTGGCTGCCGCAAGGTGCATTGGAACGCATCCGTCCTATGCAATTCTGACATGTTGCGCCGCACCGCCTCACATGTTCACATGCTGGGCAATTCTAAGAACACTGGGCCTTACCCCGTCCTCTCGCGAGGGCGGGCAAATCGTGTGCCCGGACGACTGTTGGGGTTAGACATGGGTTTGCCGGAAAAGCAGGGTCTTTACGATCCCCGCAACGAGCACGATGCCTGCGGCGTCGGTTTTGTCGCCAATATTAAAGGCGCCAAAAGCCATGACATCATCGGCCTGGGCCTGCAGCTTCTGATCAACCTGGACCATCGCGGCGCGGTGGGCGCCGATCCCCTGGTGGGCGACGGCGCGGGCATCCTGATCCAGATTCCCGATCCCTTGTTCCGCGCCTGGGCCCAGGACACCGGCGTCACCCTGCCGCCGCCCGGCCGCTATGCCGTGGCCATGTGCTTCCTGCCGCGCGAGGCCAAGGCCCGCGAGATCGTGGTCAAGCAGTTCGAGCATTTCATCAAGGTGGAGGGCCAGAGCCTTCTGGGCTGGCGCGACGTGCCCACCGATCCGGCGGGTCTGGGCCAGACCGTGCTGGACGAGATGCCCCTGATCCGCCAGGCGATCATCGCCGCCGGGCCGCATATCAAGGATCAGGACCAGTTCGAGCGGAAGGTCCTCACCATCCGCAAGCAGACCCAGAATCCGCTGGCCGAGCAGGCGCAGAAGCACGATCTCCCCGCGGTAACGGATTTCTATGTCCCCTCCATGTCCAGCCGCACCCTGGTCTATAAGGGCCTGCTGCTGGCCCATGATGTGGGCCGCTTCTATCGCGACCTGCAGGACCCGCTCTGCGTCTCGGCGGTCGCGCTGGTGCATCAGCGGTTCTCTACCCACACCTTCCCCAGCTGGAAGCTGGCGCATCCCCATCGCTTCATCGCCCATAAT
>CALDFO010000481.1 GCA_937942205.1 uncultured Alphaproteobacteria bacterium | reverse complement strand
GGTGCTGGTGGAGGAAGCCTCTGTCCGCCTGGCGCGCGACGCGCGTTATCGCGCCCATTATGCCAGCTTCGGCAGCAGGCTGTCGCGCATGGAAGTCGTCCTCATGCTGGACGGCGCGGGTGCGCAGGCGCAGCTGTCGGGGGTGTCGGTGCTGGACGGCAGGCGGCACAGCGATGTCACCACCCATGTCGTCCATGCGGTGGGCGATACCGTCAGCAGCCAGCGTTTCAAGCATGTGGCGGGCGGCCAGTCCCGCGCCGTCTATCAGGGCAAGGTGACCGTGGCCCAAGGCGCGGACGGCAGCGACAGCAACCAGAGCGCCAAGGCGCTGTTGCTGGGCGAAATGGCCGAGGCCGACCTGAAACCGGAACTGGAAATCTTCGCCGATGATGTGAAATGCGCCCATGGCGCGGCGGTAGGCGATCTGGACGCGGAATCGCTGTTCTATCTGCGCGCCCGCGGCATCCCGGAGACCGAGGCGCGGGGCCTGCTGCTTCAGGCGTTCCTGGAAGACGCGGTGGCGGAAATCGCCGATACCGACCAGCGCGAGCTGGTGCGGGTCGAGCTTCTGACCGCGCTGAAGGGGCTGGCATGAACGCGCCCGCGAACATAAAGCCTTTCGACGCCGACGCCGCCCGCGCCCAGTTCGATATCCTGTCGCGCACCGTCTATGGCAAGCCGCTGGTCTATCTGGATAGCGGCGCCTCGGCCCAGAAGCCGCGTATCGTGCTGGACACGATGCGCGATTTCGCCGACAGCGAATATGCCAACGTCCATCGCGGGGTGCATTTCCTGTCGGCGGCGGCCACCGACCGGTATGAGGCGGCGCGCCGTTCGGTCCAGAAATTCCTCAATGCCCGCGACGAGAACGAGATCGTCTTCACCAAGGGCGGCACCGAGGCGATCAACCTGGTCGCCTACAGCTTCCTGATGCCCGTCATCCAGCCCGGCGACGAGATCGTGCTGTCGGTGATGGAGCATCATTCCAATATCGTGCCCTGGCACTTCCTGCGCGAGCGCTGCGGCGCCGTGCTGCGCTGGGCGGATGTGCGCGACGACGGCAGCCTGGATGTCGCGGCGCTGGACGCGCTGATCGGGCCCAAGACCCGGCTGGTCGCCATCACCCATATGTCCAACGTGCTGGGCACCATCACGCCGCTCAAGGACATCGTCGCCCGCGCCCATGCCAAGGGCGTGCCGGTGCTGGCGGACGGCTGCCAGGGCGCGGTGCATGAGATCGTGGATGTGCAGGCGCTGGATATCGATTTCTATGCCGTCACCGGCCACAAGCTGTACGGCCCCACCGGGATCGGCGCGTTGTATGCCAGGAAGGCGCGTCTCAAGGCGATGCGGCCCTTCAATGGCGGCGGCGAGATGATCCGCGAAGTGACGATGGACCGGATCACCTATGCCGATCCGCCCGCGCGCTTCGAGGCCGGAACCCCGCCGATCATCGAAAGCGTCGGTCTGGCGGCGGCGCTGGACTGGTTGTCCGGTTTCGACCGCGCCGCCATCGCCGCGCATGAGCATGATCTGCTGGACCATGCCCGCGCGCAGGTCGGCCGGTTCAACTGGCTGCGGGTGATCGGCGACGCGCCGGGCAAGGGCGCCATCCTGTCTTTCGAGGCCGAGGGGATGCACGCCCATGACCTGGCCACCATCCTGGACCGGGAAGGGGTGGCGGTTCGCGCCGGACATCATTGCGCCCAGGTGCTGATGGAACGCTTCGGCGTCGCCAGCACCAGCCGGGCCAGCTTTGCCCTGTACAACACGCGCGCCGATGTGGACGCGCTGATCGCGGGCCTGGAAAAGGCGCGCGGGATACTCACATGAAAGCTTCCGGCGTGAAGGTTTTGGCGTAATGGACGACGCGCTGCGCGAACTCTACCAGGAAGTGATCCTCGATCACTCGCGGCACCCGCGCCATTATGGGCCGCTGGCGGGGGCCAGCCACAAGGCGGAAGGGTACAACCCGCTGTGCGGCGACCGTGTCACCATCTATCTGAAGCTGGATGCCGACGGCCGCGTCGCCGATATCGGCTTTGAGGGCAAAGGCTGCGCCATCAGCCAGGCGTCCGCCTCCATGATGGTGGAGATGCTCAAGGGCCGCACCGCCGCCGAAGCCGGGCGCCTGATGCAGGGGTTCCTGCATCTGGTGAAGGGCGAGGCCGTGGGCGACCTGGCGGAGGACGATCTGGAACGCCTGGAGGTGATGGGCGGAATCAGCGCGTTTCCCATGCGGGTGAAATGCGCCACCCTGGCCTGGCACACCTACAAGAACGCGGCCGAAGAGGGCCAGACAGCGGAGGGCGCGGCATGAACGACGCCGCCGAAAACATCGCCGTCGCCGGGAATGGCGCGGAAAACGGCATCGCGGACGGCGCTGCGACCGTGGCGTCCACCGGCCTGAGCCAGCAGGAACTGGATGACTTTACCGCTGCGCTGGTGACGGCGCTGAAGACGGTTTATGATCCGGAAATCCCGGTTGATATCTATGAACTCGGTCTTATCTACAAGGTGGACGTGACCGACAACAAGGATGTGGCGGTGGACATGACCCTGACCGCGCCCAACTGTCCCGTGGCGGGCGAGATGCCCGGCATGGTCAAAGCCGCTTTGTCCAATGTGGACGGTATCGGCGAGGTGACGGTGAACATGACCTTCGACCCGCCCTGGACGCCGGACCGCATGAGCGAGGAAGCCAAACTCGAATTGAACATGTTCTGATGGATAGGCCCGTTTCAGACAGCAGCGCCTCCCGGCCCCGGCGGGAAAGGCCCAAGCCGGTCAAGCTGACCGATGCCGCCGCCGCGCGTATCCGCCAGATCATGGAGGGCGCGGACGGAAAGTATCTGGGCGTGCGGGTGGGCGTCGCCAATGGCGGCTGCGCCGGGATGAGCTACACCATGGATTATGCCGCCGAGGCCAAGCCGTTCGAGGAGGTGATGGAGGACAAGGGCGTCAAGATCTTCATCGACCCCAAGGCCATCCTGTTCCTGATCGGCACCGAACTGGATTTCGTCCAGGAAAAGCTGGGCGCGCGCTTTTCCTTCAACAATCCCAACCAGACCAGCGCCTGCGGCTGCGGCGAATCCGTCCAGATCACTCCCGCCAAGGGCTAAGCCCTCTCCGCATCCGCTTCCCGCGACGGATGGGGGATATAGTTTAGTCTCGAGCCCGGCATTTCGCCGGGCGACCTTCCGCATCCACCAGCTTCCTTCCCCCGCGAGCGAAGCGACGAGCGGGGGAAGGTGTCGCAGCAAGGTGTTTGCGGAGCAAACCCGCGCTGCGACG
>CALDFO010000480.1 GCA_937942205.1 uncultured Alphaproteobacteria bacterium | reverse complement strand
TCGGCGGCTTCATGGGCGGCTTCGCGGGCGCCCTGGTCTCGGGCATTTCGATCAACTCGCGCACCGCCGACGTGATCCTGTCGGTCACCAATGTCCGCACCAGCGAGCAGCAGGCGATGGCGGAAGGCCACGGCTCCAAGACCGATGTGGGCTTCAGCCTGGGCGGCGGCGGTTTCGGCGGCGGCGCGGCCGGCGCGGCCGGCGTCTCCAACTACCAGAACACCGCCATCGGCCAGGTCGTGGTGCTGGCCTATATCGACGCCTATACCAAGCTGGTGGGCGAGATGGGCGGCCTGTCGGACGCCCCGGCCCAGACCGCGCCGTCCCAGACCGTGACCCTGTCACGGCCCGGCGTGCTGCGGGCCTCGCCCAACGAGCGCGGCGCCGTGGTCCGCACCCTCGATCCGGGCATGATCCTGTACCCGACCGGCCAGGAAGACGGCGTCTGGCGCGAAGTCAGCGACGAAGTCGGCAACAAGGGCTGGGTGTCCAACGCCTCGCTGTCGCTGGCGCGCTGAACCGCATCACAGTCCAGCAAAAGGCCCGGAGCGATCCGGGCCTTTTTTGTTTTGCGGGCTTGTCATCGCCAGGCCACGAACCGTCATGGCCCGGCTCGTCCGGGCCATCCAGTTTTATGGCGGGCAAACTGGATGGCCCGCATAAAGCGGGCCATGACTGCTTTTTCCATTCCCGCGTTCGCGGAAATGACAAGATGGGCATATCGGTGCGGGGCGGCTGCCCGGTCCCTCGCTTGGGCTCGGGGCGCGCAGCGATTTACAGGCTGCGCCCCATGGCCAGAAACTTCTCGCGCCGCTGTTGCAGCAGCGCCGCGCCGGACAGGCCGTCCATTTCCTTCAGGCCTTCGGCGATCTGGTCGGCCACCGCGTCTATTGCCGCCAGCGGCTCGCGATGCGCCCCGCCCACCGGCTCGGGCACGATGGCGTCGATCACCTTCATCTCCAGAAGATCCTGCGCGGTGATCTTCAGCGCCGTGGCGGCCTCCTGCGCCTTGTCGGCGCTGCGCCACAGGATCGAGGCGCAGCCTTCGGGCGAGATCACCGAATAGATGGAGTGTTCCAGCATGTAGACGCGGCTGGCGGCGGCGATGGCGATGGCGCCGCCCGACATGCCTTCGCCGATGATGGTGGCGATGAAGGGCGTCTTGACCGAAAGTCCCGCCTCGATCGAACGGGCGATCGCCTCGGCCTGGCCGCGCTCCTCGGCGGAGACGCCCGGATAGGCGCCCGCCGTGTCGGCGAAGCTGAGCACCGGAAGGCCGAAACGGTCGGCCAGTTCGAAGATGCGGACCGCCTTGCGATAGCCGTCGGGCATGGCGGAGCCGAAATTGTGCTTGATGCGGCTCTGGGTGTCGTTGCCCTTTTCCTGGCCGATAAAGGCGACCGGGCGGCCGCGGAACCGCGCCAGCCCCGCCACTACCGCCTGGTCCTCGGCAAAGGCGCGGTCGCCGGCCAGCGGCGTGACATCTTCCAGGATGCGCTTGGCATAATCCAGAAAATGCGGACGGCCCGGATGGCGCGCCACCTGCACCTTCTGCCACGGCGTCAGCCGGGCATAGGTGTCGGCCACCATCGTCTCGGCCCGCGCCTGCAGGCGCGAGACTTCGCCGTCGATGTCCATGCCGGAATCTTCCTCCGCGAGCTTTTTCAGCTCGACGATCTTGCCTTCCAGCTCGGCGATGGGACGTTCAAATTCCAGATAGTGCATGTCAAATCACCTTGAAGGGCGGAAAATGACACAGGCGGCCGGCAAAAGGAACGCCTAAAGAACCCTGTTTCTTCAAAGGTTTAGTTAATCCGCCCGACCTTCGCGCCTAATCGCTGCGACGGCCGCCTCTTTCCGCGCGCGGTGCGGGGGAGGCTGGTTCGTGTTCCTTCTTCGCCAGCGGGTGGGCGGCGCGCACCACCCGGGTCAGATGGTCCCGCGCCACATGGGTATAAATCTGTGTGGTGGCGATGTCGGCATGACCCAGCAAGGTCTGGACGCTTCTGAGGTCCGCGCCGCCTTCCACCAGATGGGTGGCGAAGGCATGGCGCAGCACATGCGGCGATACCTTGGCGGGATCGAGCCCCGCCTTCAGCGCCAGCGCCTTGAGCAACTGGTGAAAGCGCCGCCGGGTGAGAGTGCCGTCCGCGCCGCGCGAGACGAACAGATAGCGGTTGTTCTTGTCCCGCGGCGGCACGAAGGTCTCGCGCACCGCCAGATAGTCGTCCAGCGCCCGGCGGGCGGCGGCGCCCAGCGGCGACAGCCGTTCCTTGTTGCCCTTGCCGGTGATGCGAATAAAGCCGTCCTGCGCCCGCACCGCCGCCAGCGTCAGGCCCGCCAGTTCCGACACCCGCAGGCCGCCGCCATACAGCATCTCCACGATCAGGCTCAGGCGCAGCCCTTCGGGCGAACGATCTTCCGCCGCCTTGGCCAGCATCGCCTCCAGGTCTTCGGCGGACAGGATCTTGGGCAAGGGACGGCGCGGCCGCGGCGCGGCGATGGTCTGGGTGGGATCGTCGGTCCGTATGCCTTCGCCATAGAGGAAGCCATAGAACTGGCGCAGCGCCGACAGCTTGCGCGCCTGGGTGGACGCCGCCAGGCCCGACTGTGACAGCGCCGCGAGAAAGGCGCGCAGGTCCTCGCGGGTGGCTTTCGCAGGGTCCGCATGGCCGGAAAAATCCACCAGGTCGCGGCGATAGGCGGCCAGGGTGTTGGCGCCCGCGCCCCGCTCCGCCCCCATCATGTCGAGAAAGACCTCGATCAGGTGGGCGCTGGCCGTCGCCGGACGCGCGGTCTTGCGGGCCTTTTTTCGAGGCATGTTCCGAGTCATGGACAGGACTCTAGCATCGCGGTATCGGAATGGCATGAAACTGGGCAGGACCGTGGCGCTGGTGGGCATGATGGGGGCGGGCAAGACCTCCATCGGCAAGCGGCTGGCCGCGCGGCTGGAGGTGCCCTTCAAGGACGCCGATCACGAGATCGAGGCCGCTGCCAGCCGCAGCGTGGCCGAAATCTTCGCCGATTACGGCGAGCCGGAATTCCGCCGCATGGAACGCAGCGTCATCGCCCGGTTGCTGCACGAGCCGCCGCTGGTGCTGGCCACCGGCGGCGGCGCCTATATGGACGGGCAGACCCGCGCCGCCCTGCGCCAGAGCGCCTTCACCATCTGGCTGAAGGCGCCGGTGGACATCCTGCTGGGCCGGGTCCGCAAGCGCCAGGGCGCGGAGGGCGCCCCTGCCCAGCCCCGCCCGCTGCTGGCCAATGGCGACATGCGCGGCACCCTGGAACGGCTGCTGGCGGCGCGCGAGCCGGTCTATGCCACCGCCGAGATGGTGCTGGAATCCGGCGACGAGCCCCATGCCGTGCTGCTGGACAAGATCGTTGCCGCCCTGGCCGCGCATGGGATATGCGAAACGCCATGAGCGGCATTATGAACGGCCATCGCGAAACCATCACCGTCGGCCTGGGCGGACGCGCCTATGACATCCATGTCGGGCACGGGATGCTGGACCGGGCCGGGCAGTATCTGAAGCCGCTGGCGCGCGGCATCGTGCCGGTGGTGACCGACCGGCATGTCGCGGATCTGCATCTGGAGCGGCTGTTGCAGGTCCTGACGAATGACGGCATCGCGGCGCGGCCCATCGTGATGGCGCCGGGCGAGGCCAGCAAGAGTTTCGCCGGGCTGGAGCGGCTGTGCGGCGAACTGCTGGACATGGAGATCGATCGCACCGGCCTGATCGTGGCGCTGGGCGGCGGCGTGATCGGCGACCTCACCGGCTTCGCGGCGGGCGTGCTCAAGCGCGGCGTCGGCTTCGCACAGATTCCCACCACCCTGCTCGCCCAGGTGGATTCCTCGGTCGGCGGCAAGACCGCGATCAACGCCCGGCAGGGCAAGAACCTGGTCGGGCTGTTCCACCAGCCGCGCATCGTCCTCGCCGACACCGCGCTGCTCGCCACCCTGCCCCGGCGCGAACTGCTGGCCGGTTACGCCGAGGTGGCCAAATACGGCGCGTTGGGCGATGCGGATTTCTTCAACTGGCTGGAAGCCAACGGCCGCAAGGCGCTGGACGGCGACGAAGCG
>CALDFO010000479.1 GCA_937942205.1 uncultured Alphaproteobacteria bacterium | reverse complement strand
GCCGCAGTTGATGCAGGCCCCGCGCCCCCGGTACGGTTCGGTGATGATGGCGGCGACGTTGGGCCCCACTGTCAGGTTCAGCTTGTCCGCCGCCCGCTGGAACAGCGCGCCGGAGCTTTTCAGCGGCAGCGGCGGCACCGGATAGGGCCGCGACATGGGCGCGATCAGCGGCGAGCGGATATTGGGGCCGGAAATGCCGATCTCCCATTCCGCCTGGCTGTAATAGGGTTCCAGTTCGGCATAACTGATGGGCCAGTCGGCGATCCCGGTACCCGCCATGGTGCCGAAGCGGCTGGCCTCGTCGAACTCCCAGGGCAGGTGCCGCCAGGAGGAGCCGCCATAAGTGACGGTGCCGCCGCCCACCACGCAGCCATAGGAATGGTTGCCGATCGCCGCCTTCTCGCCGGCGTTGCGGCGGAAGGTGTTGATCTGCGTCTTGGGATTGGTCATCAGCATGTCGTCTTCGGCCGGAAAGCGGTTGCTGAGTTCGTCCTTGCTGTAATCCTGCTCGTGGCCATAGGCGCCCCAGCCGCCCTGCTCCAGCACCACCACCGAGAAGCCGGCGATGGCCAGCTGCTTGGCCATCACCGCCCCGCCCGCGCCGGAGCCGATGACCAGAAAATCCACGTCCTCGTTGGGATTGTATTTCCGCATGGCTTACGCCTTGTCATAGGCGCCGAAGGGGGCGCGGAAGTTGAGGCTGTCGTCGAAGCCGATCTGTTTCCAGCCCAGCTTGCCGAAATTGCCGCCATGCTGGGGGGCCGCGAACAGGCCCATGACGGTGTGATCGCGCACGGTACGGAAGAAGGGCGTATTCTCGATGCCGGTCAGCAGCGCGATCTGCCGCGCCTCCGGCAGGCTGCCCAGCGGCCGGCCGCCGGTGGCGGCCGACAGTTCGCCGAACCCCTT
Source organism: uncultured Alphaproteobacteria bacterium (assembly GCA_937942205.1). GTDB lineage: Bacteria > Pseudomonadota > Alphaproteobacteria > Micropepsales > Micropepsaceae > Rhizomicrobium. Next base: position 3,883 of record CALDFO010000479.1, on the reverse strand, counting down.
GGTGTAGATGGTCTGTTTGTCCTGGGCGAAGGTGACCAGGGCCAGGTCGATGAAACCGACCACATGCGCCTCGCGCGCGCCGGGCAGGTCGTCGGTGGGATAGATCTGCGCCGACATCGCATCGATCTCGGCGGCCTGGGCGCGGCTGAAAAAGGCAAAACCACCGGCCCCCTGCGCCGCCTCGGCGGCGGCCAGTCCTTGCGGCCAGTTGGCGGCGAGCCAGGCGGCGGTGGCGCCGCCCAAAGATCTCCAGAGGAACTTGCGCCGGTCGCCGCTCATGCTCACGCTCCTGTCATTTCCTGCCGTAGCGGGTGATGCCGCGCGGCGCGACGTTCACCGCGCCGTACATATTGCCGTCGGGCGCCACCACCACGCCCTCGCCCGCCGTATCGTCGGGCACGAAGGCTTCGGCGCTGCCCTTGGAGATGCTGCCGATCCACACGCCCTTGCGCCAGCCGCCGGGATGGGTCTGCTCGGTGGAATCGGCGTCGATCGCATAGAGCCGGTCGCCCGCGATGTAGAAACCGCTGGGGCGGCCGAACTGCTTCCATTCCGCCAGCAGCTTGCCGTCCTGGCTGAAGATCAGGGTGCGGGCATTGGCGCGGTCGGCGACGAACAGCCGCCCGCGCGCGTCAAAGGCCAGGCCATGCGGATTGTTGAGGCCGTCCTTGCCGCTGCCGGGCTTGCCCCATTGGATGATGAATTTGCCCTCGGGCGAGAATTTCATCACCCGCATGTTCAGGCCCGCCGGCACGATGTTGGGAATCGGCGCATGGCCGTCGCTGACGAAGATGTCGCCATTGGGCGCGGTCACCACATCGCTGGGCGACTGGAAATGGCTTTCGTCATTACCGCGCTGACCCGCCGTGCCCAGCCGCAGCAGCACCTTGCCGTCGGGCGACAGCTTGATGACCTGCAGGCCCTTGGCGCCGTCCTTGGAGACGCCGCCATCGGTCACCCAGATATTGCCCTGCTTGTCCACATGCAGGCCGTGGGGAAAGACGAACAGCCCGGCCCCGATGGCCTTTTTCGCGGTGCCGGTCTTCATGTCCAGCAGCACAATGGGGTTCTTGTCCGACCCGTCGCAGCTGTTGGCGCCGCAGCGGTCGATCGCCCAGATCTCGCCCTTGGGGCCGCGCTCGATCCCGGCGCTAGAACCCCAGGGCTTACCGGCGGGCGGCGTCGCCCACTGGTTTTCCGGCGCGCCGAAGGGGCTGGGAATATCCTGCGCGAAAGCCGCGGACGAAAAAGCAACAAGCGCGGCCAGGGCCAGAGCGGATTTCACGGATATGTCCTTCTTGAAATTGTGGGCGAGCGCCCGGTTGTGCGGGCTGACGCTAATCCCGCACCGCAGCCGGGTCAAAAGAGTCTTGCTGGAAAGTCCCGCTGCATCGCAGCAACTTGCCGCGCTCTCACGATGCGCTATGGTCCCACCCGCAACAGAAGAGAAAGCCAGGCCGCCATGAAGATTCTCGTCACCGGCTCGGGCGGCATGATCGGCAGGAAGCTGGTGGAGCGGCTGGCGGCGGACAAGGCGCTGGGCGGCAAGTCCATCGAGAGCCTGACGCTGGTGGATGTGGTGGACAGCCCGATCCCGGACGGCGCGCCCAAGGCCAGCAAGAGCATCGTGACGGATTTTTCCGAAAAGGGCGTGGCCGAGACACTGATCGCCGAGCGGCCCGATGTGATCTTCCATCTGGCCGCCATCGTGTCGGGCGATGCCGAGGCCAATTTTGAAAAAGGCTACCGGATCAACTTCAACGGCACCTGGGCGCTCTTGGAAGCGGTGCGGATCGAGGGCCAGAAGGAAGGCCAGCCCGCCTACAAGCCGCGCTTTGTCTTCGCCTCGACCCTGGCGGTGTTCGGCCCGCCCTTTCCCGACAATATTCCCGACGAATTCGCGCCGACCCCCACCACCAGCTACGGCACCCAGAAGGCGATGACCGAGCTGCTGCTGGCCGATTACAGCCGCAAGGGCTATCTGGACGGGGTGGGTGTGCGCCTGCCCACCATCTGCATCCGTCCGGGCAAGCCCAACAAGGCGGCGTCCAGCTTCTTCTCCGGCATCCTGCGCGAACCGCTGGCGGGACAGGAGGCGGCTCTGCCGGTGGGCGACGAGGTGCGGCACTGGTTCGCCAGCCCCCGTGCCGCGGTGGGATTCTTCCTCAACGCCGCCACCATCGACACCACGCCGCTGGGACCGCGCCGCTCCATGACCATGCCCGGCGTCTCCGCCACGGTGGGCGAGCAGATCGCGGCGCTGCGCAAGGCGGCGGGCGACGAGGCGGTGGCGCTGATCAAGCGCACCGAGGACCCCTTCGTGGCCCGGATCGTCAAGGGCTGGGCCGGGCGCTATGACCCCAAGCTGGCCACCCGCATGGGCTTTCAAGCCGAAAAGAATTTCGACGAGATCATCCAGGTTTACAAGGAAGACGAAATGGGCGGCTGATGCCGTTCATCCAGGGCTGGGAAAACACATGCGAAAAATCATTCTGGCCCTGATGGCCGCGAGCCTGCCGCTTTCGGTGACGGCGGCGCCGTCGTCGGTGCGGCCCGGCGACTGGCCGGAATATGGCTATGATTCCGGCGGCGGCCGCTATTCGCCCCTGACCCAGATCACGCCGCAGAATGTGAACAGGCTCCAACTGGCCTGGAGCTATCATATGAATCCGGTCCCGTCGCAAAAGCAGGCCCGCGTGCCTTTCGCCACCACCTCGCCGCTGGTGGTGGATGGGCGCATGTTCTTAGGCACCCCCTATGGCCGCGTGGTGGCGCTGGACGCCACCACCGGCAAGCAGCTCTGGGCTTATGAACTGCCCACCGGCGATCAGCCGCCCTTCCGCGGGCTGGGCTATTGGCCGGGCGACGCGCGCCATGCGCCGCGCCTGATCTTCGGCACCCTGCGCGGCAGGATGGTGGCGCTGGATGCGGCGACCGGCGCGCCCTCCAAGGGCTTTGGCGAAAACGGCATGGTGGACACCAAGACGCCGGAGATCATGAACGGGTTGCCGGATGCCTTTTACGGCTATTCCGCACCGCCGGTGATCTACAAGAACATCGCCATCACCGGCAGCCGGGTGCAGGAATCGCCCGGCAAGGGCGCGGCGGGCGACGCCCGCGCCTGGAACGTGATCACCGGCAAGCTGGAATGGACCTTCCATTCCATCCCCCGCCCCGGCGAGAAATTCCATGAGACCTGGGAGGATGACGGCTGGAAGCAGCGGTCGGGCGTGAACATCTGGAACATGCTGTCGGTGGATCAGGCGCGCGGCATCGCCTATCTGCCCTTCGGCGCCCCGACCTTCGACCGCTATGGCGGCGACCACAAGGGCGCCAACCTGTTCGCCAACAGCCTGGTGGCGGTGGAGGCGGCGACCGGAAAATATCTCTGGCACTTCCAGACCGTCCATCACGACATCTGGGACTTGGACCTGCACACCACCCCGGTGCTGCTGACGGTGAAGAAGGACGGCAAAGAGATTCCCGCCGTGGCGGTGATGAACAAGACCGCCTTCCTGTTCCTGCTCAACCGCGTCACCGGCGAGCCGATCTATGGCGTCACCGAAAAGCCGGTTCCGCCCTCCTCGGTCGCCAGCGAGAAGGCCTGGCCCACCCAACCCTTCCCCAACAAGCCCGAGCCGATGACCCGCATGGCCTTCGACCTGTCGGAAGTGGCGGACAACACGCCCGAACACCGGGCCATCTGTCAGGGCATCATCGACAAGGGTCAGCTTGTCGGCTCCAAGATGTTCGAGCCGATCCGCGACGACCGCACCATGATCCGCTTTCCCGGCGCGGCGGGCGGCCCCGAATGGGGCGGCGGCACCTTCGATCCCAAACAGGGCCTGTTCATCTTCAACAGCAACCAGCTCGGTTATGTCGA
>CALDFO010000478.1 GCA_937942205.1 uncultured Alphaproteobacteria bacterium | reverse complement strand
TTCGGCGCGCAGCGTGTCCATGCGCTGGCGGCCCGTCTCCAGGGCCGGGAGCAGGCCCTCATGGCTCTCCTGACGGGCCTCGCGCAGGGATGTGTCGAAGGCGGCGAAGCGTTCGTTTATCAACCCCTCCAGCCGCCCCACCCGCCGCTGCTGGGCGGGATTGTCCACCGTCGCCCGGCGGAAGGACGCCAGGTTGCTCTCCACCCGCGCGCGGGCGGCGTTATAGGGCATCAGGAAAGCCGGCTGACGGGTCAGCAGATAGCCGCGCTGGCCGGTTTCGGCGTCCAGCGCGTCGGCCAGAACGGCATTCAGCGTTTCGATCACCTGATGGGTGTGGGAAACCTGCGCCTGCGCCTCGCGCTGGTGGAGCGAAAACTGGACCGCCAGATAGATCACCACGGCCAAAACGATGAAAAGTGGCACTGCCGCGAGCAGCACCATGCGATTGGCGGCCAAAATGTCCCTCGACCCCGGATTCCCCGAGGCATAACGCACGTGTCCCGGTCGGGTTCCCACCATGGGCGGGAAATCTAGGGCAAGGCCGGGGAAAAGATAGGCCGCTGCCGCACCGAACGAATAATAAAGTCGCCGCCGCCCAAGGCAGGTGCACAAGATGCAGCAACCCAAATCTCAAATTGAAATTGGTCGGAGAGAGAGGATTGGCCCAAGGCTCGGCCCAAGACTCGAATCGGACCTTCGGTCCGCCCCAAAGCCCCTGTTGGGGCTTTGTCGAACCTCTAACTCGGTATTGGCAGGAAAGATTGGTCGGAGAGAGAGGATTCGAACCTCCGGCCCCTACGTCCCGAACGTAGTGCTCTACCAGGCTGAGCTACTCTCCGAACCAGTGCGAAGGGACATGCCCCTCGCCTCGGGAGGCGCCCTTATAGCGATGCCCCCCCGGCCCCGCAACCGGCCCGAAGGCCCTTGTGAACACATTGTGCGGCCGGGGTTTTCCCGCTTTGCGGGGGCCGGGGCTTACCGTTATACGAGGCCACCCGCGCCGGTATCGGGGCTGTTGGGGCGTCGCCAAGTGGTAAGGCACCGGATTTTGATTCCGGCATTCGAAGGTTCGATCCCTTCCGCCCCAGCCAAACCGGAGCATTGCGCCGGACGCAATTTTTATCAATAAAATCAATAGTATGACAGATGGCTGCCGGGTGGCGGCGCCAGCGTCACGCGCGGGCGCGCCTGGCGGGCGTCGCATTCAAGAAAAACCCCGGCCGCCTTTCGGCGACCGGGGTCCGGATCTGCGCCGTCCAGGGGGGACTACATCTTGAAGCGCAGGCCGACGGTGAAGTAGCGCCCGATCAGATCCTGATACGGCACCACCGGATAGTTCATGCCCGGGCTGCCGGTATAGCCGGGCACCTGCAGGACGTCCGGCTGGACGTCGAACAGATTCTGCACATTGAGGAAGCCGGTGACCGGCGCATCCAGCAGATCGGTGAAGTCGTAGGAGATGTTCAGGTCGGAGATGAAATAGGCCGGCAGGTTGGGAATCCGGAACACCAGCGTGTTGTTGGCGTTCTGGCGCACCGGCGCGTAGTAGCGTTCCTGGAAGCTCAGGCTCAGCGCATCCAGCGTATAGCCCAGGGTCACATTGACCTTGTCCTTAGGCAGGGCCGCGCCCGGTGCGCTGGCCGCGCCCGCCACATCGGTCGTCACCGAACCCGGCAGGGTCAGAACCGACTTCAGCATGTTGGTGTGCGACCACATCACATTCATGTCGAGGATGCCGTTCATCCCGGCCCAGTCCGCCAGATCGCTCTGGTAATTGGCTTCCAGGTCGAACCCTTCGGTCCAGGTGGTCTGGGTGTTCTGCGGCGCCGACAGGTACAGCAGCGGGAAGTTGGTCGGCGACGGATCGTTATAGGCGCCCGGGCGCACGATCAGGTTGCAGAGCGGCGAGGTTCCGTTCGACGCCAGACAGACATTGAGCACGGTCTGGCTGTTGCCGCTGACGCCCGCGATCTGGTTGGCGATCACGATGTGGAAATAATCCACGGTGGCGGTGAAGCCCGGCAGGAAGGTCGGGGTCATCACCGCGCCCACGGTGGTGGTGCGGGCGACTTCCGGCTTCAGGTTGGGATTGCCCACCGAGGAGGTGTTGATCGAGCCCGACACGCCGGTCAGCGGATCGAGATTGCCCGAGGTGGTGGTCAGCGGCCCCTGGAACAGATCCCACAGGGTGGGGGCACGGATGTCACGCGACCGGCTGGCGCGGAACTTCAGATCGTCGATCACCTGCCATTCGGCGCCCAGCTTCCAGGTCGAGGCCGAGAAGGCGGCATTGCGGCCCGCGCCGGTGGTGGGATCGACGCCGCCGACATGATATTCGGTATAGCGGGCGGCGACGTTGGCCGACAGCATCTCCACCATCGGCAGACCCCGAAGCAGCGGCACATCGAACTCGGCGTTGACCTCGCTGACATTCTCCGAACCGCGGCCCGGCGCCTGGACTTCCTTGAAGCGCGACAGATTCGGGATCGGATAGGTGCCGCCCGCCGCCGGATTGGAGAAGGTGCCCGCGGGCGCCAGCCGCAGATACTGCGGATTGAAGGTGTTGTCGGGGGTGGTGCTGTCCACCACCAAGCTGGCCAGGCGGTATTCCACGCCCAGCGCGGCCTTGATCGGGCCGGCCCAGCCGTCAAAGACGGTGCCGTTGATATTGGCGCTGAAGTCGTCCAGGCCGTTCTTCGCCGTCCAGGAGGTCGCTGGCTCGCCGATCCACTTGATGGCGTCGGCGGAGGCATTGGAGCCGTTCACCACCGTGCCGCTCTGGCCGAACAGGTTCAGCGGCGCGCAGCCCGGAAAGGCGCCCGGCGCGGTCAGGCTGACGTTACAGACGATGCGGCCCGAGGCCGGATCGCGCACCGCGTCCAGCGCGGCATAGAAGCGGGACGTGTTGACGTTGCCGCGCGAGGTCAGCTTGTTGCGGGTCTCGCCATGGCCATAGGAGAAGTCCCAGTCATAGCGGTCCAGCAGGGTGCCCCGCAGGCCCGCGCTGATCTGGCCCGCGCCCATGTGATTGGTCAGGCCCAGCTTGCTCATCAGGTCGTTGTTCATGCGGTTCATGATGAAACTGGTGGGACCGCCCGCCGGGAACAGGAAGGCCTGCTGCGCCGGGGTGAGGAAGGGGTTTCCGCTGTAGATGGTGATCGGATACTGCGCGCCCGAACCGTTGTTGGTGAAGTTCACGGTGGGATTGCCGGTACAGATGCCGTTCACCGGCAGGCACGAGCCGGTCAGGGTGTTGCCGCCGGCGGTGCTGGTGAAAATCTGGCCCGCCGAATAGCTGCGGCCCATCGCATAGCGCAATTCGACCCAGGCGCTCATGCCGTTGGTGAAGTCGTAATCATAATGGCCGAACAGCTGGGCGCTGTTGGTGACCGGCAGCAGATATTCGTTATGCTCGATGCCGCCATCGCCGCCGATGTTGAAATTGGTGGTGGTGGTGGGCGTGCCCGGATTGAAGGGCACCAGCTGCCCGGCGCTGTTGAACTGCATACCATAGCCGGGGCTGTTGGCCGAGGTGATCAGGCCGCCCGGCGCGGTATTGGCCTGGCGGATATTCTGCACCAGGTAATAGGGGCTGGCGGCGGTGCCCGCGCCGATCACCGAATAGCCCTTGTCGCCCAGCGGGCGGGCGGCGGCGTTGGGAATGGCGTCGCGGCTGCGATATTCCGCGCTCCAGACGAAATGGCCGCCCAACAGGTCATGGCCGCCCGCGACACCGACGCGCATACTGCGCGCGTCGCCATAGCCGGAGGTGCCGCCCTGCAGCACGCCCTTCAGGCCGTCGAACTTGCGGTCGAGGATATAGTTGACCACGCCGGTCACGGCGTCGGAGCCGTAGACCGCGCTGGCGCCGCCGGTCACGACTTCGACGCGCTGCACCAGAAGCTGCGGCAGCGCCTGGGAATCGACCGTGGTGTCGTAATTGGTGCCCGGCACGCGATGACCGTCGAGTAGCACCAGGGTCCGGATGGTGCCCAGATTGCGCAGGTTGAGGTAATAGCCCGGCAGGTTGCCGCCGCGGCCATTGGCGCCGGTGACGGCGTTGTTGGGCGTGGAGCCACCCATGAAGATCGGGCTTTTGACCAGCGCCTCGGAGATCGAGGCGGGGGTGATGGACTGCAGGTTTTCCGCCGTCTGCACCTGGACCGGGGTCGGCGTATCGGTGCCGCGGATGCGGGTGCCGGTCACCACCACGCTTTCGGTCGTGTCCTGGGCCTGCGCGATGCTGGTCAGCGCCAGCACGCTGACCGTTCCGGCCAGAATTGTTCCAAGATATTTTCTGCGCTGCATCATGTCCCCCGTGAAGATTATGGTCTTGTCTAACCAGTGGGACGGATGGGGAGCGCCGCCCCCCTATGACAATTTCGTGTCGGTCGCTTGCAGCCGCTGCTTTCAGCCGCGTCAGTCCATGCGGATCCGCACCCCCAGGGTGAAATAGCGTCCGATCAGGTCTTCATAGGGCAGGACCGGATAGTTCATGCCGGGGCTGCCGGTATAGCCGGGCACCTGGAAGATATCGGGCTGGGCGTCGAACAGATTGCTGACATTGAGAAAAACCGTCAGCCAGCCGTCTTTCCCCATCGTCTGGGCGATATTGAGGTCGGTATGCCACCAGGCCGGCAGGCGTCCGGTGGACGGCGCGTAAATAAGAGTGGGGTTGGCGTTCTGGCGCAACGGGCCATAGTAACGCTGCATCAGGTCCAGCCGCAGCCCGCCGCGCGCATAGCCCAGCATCAGGGTGCCCTTGTCGGCGGGCAGTGCCGCCTGCGGCGCATTGCCCGCCCCGGCCAGGTCGGTGACGACCGAGCCGGGCAGCCCCCTGGTCTTGAGGAAAGCGGTATGCGTCCAGAGCAGGCGCAGATCGAGCACCCCCTCCAGACCCCATCGCGGCGCCCAATCCTCCAGCGCCGCGCGATAACCGGCCTCGATATCCAGCCCTTCGGTCCATTGGCGCTGGAAATTCTGGGTCTGGGAATAATACAGCGTGGGGAAATTCAGCGCCGACCGGTCATTGTAGGAAATGGGCCGCTGGATCAGCCCGCAATAGGGCGAGCTTCCGTTCGAGGCCAGGCAGAGCGACTGGACCACGGCGTTTGCGCCGGAAACCGCCGCGATCTCGCGGTCGATGGCGATGTGGAAATAATCCATGCTGACATGCAGGCCGGGCAGCCAGCCCGGATCGTAGACCAGGCCGACCGTGGTGTTGCGCGCCACTTCCGGCTTCAGGTTCGGATTGCCCACGGTGCGCGTGTTGATCGAACCCGACGCGCCGGTGAGCGGATCCAGATTGCCCGAGGTGGTGGTCAGCGGCCCCTGGAACAGATCCCACAAAGTGGGCGCGCGGATGTCGCGCGACCGGCTGGCGCGCAGCCGCAAGCCATCGTCGA
>CALDFO010000477.1 GCA_937942205.1 uncultured Alphaproteobacteria bacterium | reverse complement strand
AGGGTGCCGAACTGATGGCCCAGCAGCGCCTTCAGCGGCGGCAGCTTGCCGCCCGCCTGGGCCTGGGCGGGCGCGGTGGCAAGGCCGGTGGTGCCCAGGCTGCCCGCCGCCGCGGCGGCCGCGCCGGCCCCGGTGACGGAAAAGAATTTGCGGCGATCCATGAAACGTCTCCCTTTGGTGTTCTTTTGCTTGGTTCTTTTACGGCGAAACCGGCATCAGGCCCGCCTTCCGGCTGGCGTCGCGGCCCTTCTGGCCTTGAAGGTCGTCCAGCAGGGCGGAGGCGTCCAGTGCGTTTTTGGCATCGCTGGCAACGGCGGCGGCATAGATGGTGGTCATCTGCAGATCGGCGGGCAGCGGCCACACCGTCACCCCCGGATCGGGCAGCATCTCGCTGACCAGGGTGACGCCATATTGCGCCCGCCCGGCCGCCACGGCGGCGGCGACGCCGGTGCCATTGGGTTGCAGCACCGCCTTGGCCCGCACCTGTTCGCCCACGCCCAGCCGGTCGGCCTGGGAGAGGAAAAACACGCCGGTGATGCCGCCGGAGGCGGGGTCCACATAGGCGATGGTGCGCGCCGCCAGGATCGTCCGGCGGAACTGGGCGGAATCGGCGATGGGCGGGCGCGGCGTGCCGGCCTTGGCGCCGATGCCCGCGACCATGCATGACCGTGGTGGTGGCGATGACCAGGTCGAAGGCTTCGCCCGCCGCGATCCGTTTCTGCACCCCGCCCGCCGTGTCGCTGACCACCGTGACGGTGCCGCCGTGGCGCGCGCCGTAATCGGCCGCCAGCGCCCGCACCGGCATGGCCATGCCCGCGCCGGTCAGCACTTTGAGCTCCGCCGCGGACGCGGGCGCGGCCAGCAGGAACGCCAGGCATAGCGATGGGCCGACAGGCAGGCGCATGGATTTCGGCTCTCCCCCTCCCCCAAAACGCACCTCAGGGCGCACATCAAGGCGCACATATTGTCTTGTTGCGTGTGGGCCTCACGGGTTTTATCAACAGACCGGAAGGGCCGCAAACGGCCACGCGGCAGGGGCCATGGCATGAAAAGGTTTTTCGCAGGCGCAGCAATCGCGGTGTTGTCGCTGGCGCCGTTGCCCGCGTCGGCGGCGGAATGGAGCACCATCCTGCTGGAAAAGGTGGTCAATCGCACACCCGATCAGACCTGGGCCAAGATCGGGCCTTATTGCGCCATCGCCCAATGGCTGAAGGTCACCTGCGCCATCACCGCGGGCAACCAGGTCAGCGCCGGGACCAACCGTCTGCTCAACGGCAACAACAACGAAGTGATGGTGGCGTCCACGCCCTGGTCCTACACCTATGCCCAGCAGGCCTCGCCGATCTTCTATCACGGCACCCTGGCGGTGGAGCCGATGGACCGCGGCCGTCAGACCAAGATCGTCTATACGCTGTTCTACGACATCGAACCGCTCAAGACCAAGGACGAGCGCCAGGCCGACCGTGACCGCCGCACCCGGCGCTTCAGCGAGGCGCTGGACAATATGAAAGCCCTTGCCGAGTCCGACTAGGGCGCAAAATCAAAGAGAGAGCCATGATCGACGTTCTGCAAACCATGAATCTGCGCCCGGAAGTCCAGCCCGATCTGGAGGCGCGCTATCGTGTCCATGGCCCGGATGCGCCCGATTCGGTCAAGGCCAATATCCGCGGCCTGGTCACCAACGGCCATGCCGGCGCCAGCCGTGAACTGATCGACAGCCTGCCCAAGCTGGAGATCATCGTTTCCAGCAGCGTCGGCTATGACCATATCGATGTCGAATATGCCCGCTCCAAGGGCATTCCCGTCACCAACACGGCGGGCTCGCTGGATGACGATGTCGCCGATCTGGCCATCGCCCTGATGATCATGACGGCGCGCAAGCTGGTGCCCTCGGACAAATATGTCCGCGACAACCGCTGGGCCAAGGAAGGCGATTATCCGCTGCAGCGCCGCGCCAGCGGCAAGCGGGTGGGCATTCTGGGCCTGGGCCGCATCGGCAAGGCCATCGCCCGGCGCGCCGAAGCGATGGACAACACCATCGCCTATCACAGCCGCCGCGAAGTGGCGGACAGCCCCTACACATATTATCCCACCCTGGTGGAGCTGGCGAAGAACAGCGATTTCCTGGTGGTGGTGCTTCCGTCCTCGCCGGAAAGCCACAAGATCGTCAGCCAGGAGGTGATCGCGGCGCTGGGCCCCAGCGGGATCATCGTCAATGTCGCGCGCGGCACGGTGGTGGACGAAGACGTCCTGATCGCCGCCCTCCAGGCCGGCGCGCTGGGCGGGGCCGGGCTGGACGTTTTCTATGACGAGCCGCGCGTGCCGGAGGTCTTCTTCGGCATGGAGAATGTGGTGCTGATGCCCCATGTCGGCAGCGCCACCGTCGAGACCCGCCGCGCCATGAGCCAGCTGACCCTGGACAATCTGGACGCGCATTTTGCCGGAAAGAAGTTGTTGACGCCTGTTTAACAACCCCCTCCGGCTTCAACTTCCGCTCGGCTGCTCGGGCTCTCGCCCTCGCACGTGCCTCGCTCGTTGAAGCCACCTCCCCCTCCAATGCGCTTGCGCGCATGAGGGGGAGGGTGGCCTGTGCTGGCTCTTTCTAATTGTCATTCCCGCGAAAGCGGGAATCCAACTTCTTTTTTCCTGTCCCGGCCTCATCCTGAGCGTGTCGAAGGATGGCCGGGCCACGACGGCTGTCATTGCCGCTTGGCCGGGATGACAAAGGCGGGGAGGGGCGCGCTTTGCCGGTCGGCCCTCACCCCAAATTGCCGCCCCGGCAATTCATGCCTAACGCCGGATGGCCTTCAGGCAAAATTAATCCAGCATAAACAGCGACTTGTCCGGTTAATGGGCTGGCATGGCGGTTGCAAAAGCTCTGGCGGGCCATTCGCCCAGGGCCCGCAGAACGCGCGGTCCACCACCAGAAGAACGGAGAATATCCATGTCTTTTAGCGTCAACACCAACACCGGCGCGCAGGTCGCGCTGCAGTATCTGAACGCGACCCAGGGTCAGCTCGACATGACCCAGTCGCGCATCAACAGCGGCCTCAAGGTCGCGTCGGCGAAGGATGATGGCGCGATTTACGCTATCGCCCAGAACCAGCGCGGCTCTGTCGCCGGTTATCAGTCCGTGATCAGCAGCCTGAACAACGGCTCCTCGGCGATCGACGTTGCTCTTTCGGCGGGCCAGTCCATTTCGGATCTGCTGATCCAGTTGAAGCAGAAAGCGCTTGCCGCCGCCGATCCCTCGATCGACACGGCCAGCCGCCAGGCCCTGAACGCCAACTTCACGGCGCTGCGCGATCAGATTTCCACGATCGTGAAGAATGCCGTCTTCAACAACTTCAACCTGGTGGACGGTTCGACCACCAAGGTTCAGGCGCTGGCGTCCTCGGACGGCGCCCGCCGCATCACCACCCAGGCCCAGAACATGAGTCTGTCCGGGTCCATCGTCACCATCACCAAGACCGCCTCGATCTCGACCCAGGCCAAGGCCTCGGCCCTGATCGCCACGGTTCAGGCTTCGCTGACCAACGTCAACTCGGCCCTGGCCAAGCTGTCGTCGGGCGCCGCGAAGTTCTCGATCCAGGCGAACTTCACCCAGAAGCTGGCGGACACGCTGACCGCGGGCATCGGCAACCTTGTGGATGCCAACATGGCCCAGGAAAGCGCCCGTCTCCAGTCGCTGCAGGTGAAGCAGCAGCTGGGCGTGCAGGCTCTGTCCATCGCCAACCAGGCGCCGCAGACCATCCTGTCGCTGTTCGGCCGCTAAGACCCAAAGCTCTCTCAAGGGGCGTGAAAAGGGCGATGCTTCGGCATCGCCCTTTTTTATTCTGCACGGCCCGTCCCGCGCGCGCCTTCATCTTTGTTCACCATGTCCTGTTTCGGCATGGGGCATGTTTTATCCAGCATTTTCGCGGATTTTCGGACGCCCTTTCATAAAAGGCGGAACAAATTGCCGTGTCCGGCGGGCAGAATTTGCCCAGTCCCGGCAACAATTGCCGACCGCGCGGCAGGTGCGGAAAAATCCGCCGGGACCTTTTTTCCTCCCCGGCGCAAAATCGATGGTTGACCGAATCTGAATCGGCTCCGGCACGGCCTTTGCCTTTGTTCTTCCGGGCAAAACGCCCATCGCACAAAGACCAGAACGGAGAGACCACAATGCCTTTTAGCGTCAACACCAACACCGGCGCCGCTGTCGCGCTGCAGTACCTCTCGGCCACCCAGGGTTCGCTGGACCAGACCCAGTCGCGCATCAACAGCGGCATGAAAGTCGCCAATGCTCGCGATGACGGCGCGATTTACGCGATCGCCCAGAACCAGCGCGGCGTGGTGGCCGGCTATCAGTCCGTCCTCAACTCCCTCAACAACGGCACCTCCGCCATCGACGTCGCTCTGTCTGCCGGCCAGTCCATCTCGGACCTGCTGATCCAGATGAAGCAGAAGGCGCTGTCGGCCGCCGACTCCTCGCTGGATACGGCCAGCCGCCAGGCCCTGAACGCCAACTTCACCGCGCTGCGTGACCAGATCGGAACCATCGTGAAGAACGCGGTGTTCAACGGCTTCAACCTGGTGGACGGTTCGACCACCAGCATCCCCGCTCTGGCCTCGGCTGACGGCGCCCGCCGCATCACCACCTCGGCCCAGAACATGAAGCTGTCGGGCTCGATCGTGACCTTGAAGAACACCAACACGATCTCGACCCAGGCCAAGGCCTCGACCCTGGTCGCCACCATCCAGGCCTCGCTGACCAACGTCAACTCGGCCCTGGCCAAGCTGTCGTCGGGCGCCGCGAAGTTCTCGATCCAGGCGACGTTCGCCCAGAAGCTGTCCGACACCCTGACCACGGGCATCGGCAATCTGGTGGACGCCAACATGGCGCAGGAAAGCGCCAAGCTGCAGTCCCTGCAGGTGAAGCAGCAGCTGGGTATCCAGGCGCTGTCGATCGCCAATCAGGCGCCGCAGACCATTCTCTCCCTGTTCCGCTAAGCCAGGGCATGGGCGGGGCTTCTTCTTCCTCTGGGAAGGCCCGCCCATCGTCCACCGCAGCGGAACGACCGTAAGAATACGGCGTCCGCCCCGGGGCGAAGGGAACATCTTCTGGTGGGTCGTAGCGAAAGGCAGGAAGCCGGGGGGCTTTCTGCCTTTCGTGATTCTGGATTCTTTTTTGTTGAACCCCCTCCGGTTTCAACTTCCGCTCGGCTGCTCGGGCCCTCCGGCCCTCGCACATGCCTCGCTTGTTGAAACCACCTCCCCCTTTGGATGGGCTACGCGCCTAAGGGGGAGGTGGGCCTCTGGAATGCCTTCACCTGTCATTCCCGCGAAAGCGGGAATCCAACTTTCTTTAATGTCCCGGCCTCACGTCGTGCCTACCGGCACGACGTTGCGGCGTTCGGCCGGGCGGAAGGTCCACCGGACCTTCCGCTAATCCGGCCTCACCCCCTCCGGTTTCAGCTTCCGCTCGGCTGCTCGGGCTCTCGCCCTCGCACATGCCTCGCTCGTTGAAACCACCTCCCCCTTTGATGACGCTACGCGCATAAGGGGGAGGCGGGTCTCTGGAATTCGTGGTGAGGGTTAAACCGCGCCGATGGAAAAGCGGAAGCGGCGCGGGCCGTTTCCGTAAGCGCCGGTCATGGTTGCACCCTGGCGCAGGCGCCGGTCACGCGGTCCTGATCCGGATCAGGGCCAGCGCGTCATTGGCCGCTTTCAGCGCCGCTTCGCGCGTCTCCGCGCTGGCCAGCACCATGGCGGCGCTGGGCCGCTTGTCGCCGGCGGGCGGGATCACATCGCCCTGCCGCGCCGTCACCACCACCTCGGCGATGCCGGGAATCCGGCGGGCTTCTTCGGCGCCGCTGACCGACACCACGGTGCCGGGATCGGGAAAGGCATAGCGCTGGATCACCGCATCCTGGCGGCGCGGCGTCAGTTCGTCGGGCGAGACCGGCTCGCCCAGCGCCAGCTTGATGGCGGCGCCGATGAAATCCACCCCGGTGTTCAGCGGGATTTCCCGGGTGCAGAAAAAACCGCCCGACAGACGGGCCGCCAGTTCGATGACATAGGGCTCGCCCTTGTGCACCACGATGTCGCCCTTCACCGTGCCGTGGGTGATGCCCATGGCGGCGGCGGCGCGGCCCACCAGTTCCTTCACCTTCTGCTGGATATTGTCCGGCAGGCGGCTGGGCAGGTCGCCGCCATTCTCGATGAAAAAGGGCGCATAGCGATCGAGGAATTCATAGTTGCGGTCGGAGAAGCCCGGCGTATGGCAGACGCCGTCCAGCACGATGGATTCAGTGGAAACCTGGGGGCCGTCCAGATACTGCTCCACCATCACTCGTTCGCTGGGCGAATGGGAGCGGGCCAGCAGGAAGGCCTTTGCCAGGTCCTCGACCTGCGCCACCCGCTGCACGCCGCGGCTGCCGCGCGAATCCACCGGCTTGATGACCAGATCGCGGCCGCGCTCGATGGCCAGGCGCTGCAGTTCCTGCGGCGTGGAGACTTCCGAGAACCAGGGAATGTTCACCCCGGCGCTGCGGAAACATTTCTTCATCGCCAGCTTGTCGCAGGCCAGTTCGGCGACATGCACCGGCAGGCCGGGCAGGCGCAGGCGCTGGGCCACGGTGGCGGCGGTGACCGGCGCGTCGGCGGCGACACAGATCACGCCATCAATCTTGCGAATCTTGCGGCTGTAGCGTTCGGCGGCGGCGGCGGTTTCCGTGGGACCGTAGACATCGGCGATCAAACAGGAATCGGCGAAGGCAAAGCCCGGCGCCTGCGGGTCGCGGTCGGACACCACCACGGTGTGGCCCATTTCCTTGGCGCGGCGGGCGGCGTCCGCCGCCTCGATGCCGCCGGAGATGATCAGAAGGGTCTTACCCCCGGGATTGGCCGGTTCCATCAGAAATACCTATTCATCAGAAATACAGGCCCCCGTTCACATTCAGCGTCTGGGCGGTGATGTAGCTGGCGGCGTCCGACGACAGGAACACCACCGCATCGGCCACTTCCTGCGGCGTGCCCATGCGTTTGAGCACGATGGTTTCGGCGGCCTTCTGCACGGCGGCGGAGGCCATGCCGGCGGCGGCCATCTCCGAGGCGATCAGCCCCGCCGCCACGGTGTTGGAACGGACCTTGGCGCTGGCGCCGAAACGGGCGATCACCTGGGCCAGCGAGATCAGCCCCGCCTTGGAGGCGGCGTAATGGGCGGTGCGCGGGCCGCCATACTGGCCGGAGACCGAGCCGATATGGGTGATGGCGCCGCCGCCCGCCTCTTTCAGCAGCGGCAGGAAAACCTGCGACACCACAAAGGGGCCTTTGAGATTGGCGTCCAGGATCATGTCCCAGTCGGTATCGCCGATCTGGTCGAAATCGGTGGGCTTGTTGATGCCGGCATTGTTGACCAGCACCTGCACCGGGCCGAAGGCGCGGGCCTGGCTAGCCGCCTGTTCCACCGACAGCCGGTGGGTGACATCCATCTGTACCGCCAGGGCGCGGCGGCCCCTGGCCTCGATGGCCTTGGCGACCTCATGCGCCGCGCCGTGATTGTCGCGATAGGTCAGGATCACATCGGCTCCGGCCTCGGCCAGGCCCAGGGCGATGGCCGCGCCGATGCCGCGCGAGCCGCCGGTGACCACGGCGCATTTGCCCAAAAGGGAGAAGCGGGCGTTCATGCGCGGGTGCGCTTGCGGGCCAGCGCCCGGCGCGCGGCGGCGGCGATATGAGGCGCGGCGATCCCGTAGTGATGCGCCAGCTCCTCCGGCTCGCCGGATGCGCCGAACACATCCTTCACGCCGACGAATTCCACCGGGCAGGGATGGGTGGCGGCCAGCGCCTCACTCACCGCGCCGCCCAATCCGCCATGGATATTGTGATCTTCCGCCGTGACGATGGCGCCGGTCTCCCGCGCGCATTTTTCCACCAGTCCGGCGTCGATCGGCTTGATGGTGGCCATGTTGACGACGCGGGCCGAAATCCCGTCGGCGGCCAGCAAGTCGGCGGCGGCCAGGGCGCGCGCCACTTGCGTGCCGCAGGCGATGAGGGTGAGGTCATCGCCCTCCCGGATCACCTGGCCCTTGCCGATGGTGAAAGTGTGATCGTCACCGAAAATGCGAACCGACGGGCTGCGGCCGGTCCGCATATAGACGGGGCCGTCGAATTCCAGGATGGCGCGGGTGGCCAGCGCCATTTCGGTGGCGTCGGCGGGCGAGATCACGGTCATGCCGGGAATGGCGCGGAAGGCGGCCAGGTCTTCCAGCGCCTGGGCGCTGCCGCCGTCGGGGCCGACATCCAGGCCGGGATGACTGGCCACAATCTTGGCGTTGCGCCGGGCATAACCCAGCGACAGCCGCGCCTGTTCGATGGCGCGCAGGCAGAAGACGGCGAAGGTGGTCACCACCGGCACCAGCCCCACCGCGGCCATGCCGCCCGCCGCCGACATCATGTTCTGCTCGGCGATGCCGAACTGCACGAAACGGTCGGGATGCGACTTGCGGAAATGATGCACCCCGGTGCCGCCCGCGATATCGGCGTCCAGCACCACCAGCTTGGGGAACTCGTCGGCCAGCGCCGACAGCGCTTTGCCGAAGGCTTCGCGCAGGGAATCGCCATTGGCGGCGATCAGGGCCGGAGCCGTAGCAGTCGCGGTAGCGTCAGACATCCAGGAAATCCTTTTTCTCGGCTTCGCTCGCGCCCAGCGCGTCCAGCGCCTCTTGCGCCTGCTGGGGCGTGAACTTCACGCTGCCGTGCCAGAGCGGGATATTCTCCATATAGGGAACGCCCTTGCCCTTGACGGTATGGGCGATGATCACGCTGGGTTGCGGCGTGGTTCCGGCATGGCGCAGGGCGGCCAGGATGGCGGCGATGTCATGGCCGTCGATCTCCTGCACATCCCAGCCGAAGGCGCGCCATTTGTCGGCCAGCGGCTCCAGCCGCATGATGGCGTCATTGCTGTTGTCGCTTTGCAGCTTGTTGTAGTCGATCACCGCGGTCAGGGCGCCCAAGCCGTGATGGGCGGCCGCCATGGCGGCTTCCCACACCTGGCCTTCCTGCAATTCGCCGTCGCCCAGCATGGTATAGACGCGGGCCGGGTTCTTCTGGATCCTCAAGCCGATCGCCATGCCGATAGCGACCGAGATGCCCTGGCCCAGGCTGCCGGTGGAGGTTTCCACCCAGGGCAGGTCCAGCACATGGGGATGGCCCTGGAAGGGGGAATTCAGCTTGCGCAGACGCAACGCATCCTTGGCGTCGCAGAAGCCGTAATAGGCCCCCACCGCATAGAGCGCGGGCGCGGCATGGCCCTTGGACAGCACGAAACGGTCGCGCCGGGGATCGTCCACCCCGCGCGGCGAGACGTTCATCTCCGCGCCATACAGGCAGGCGAACAGGTCGGCGCTGGACAGCGCGCCGCCGGGATGGCCGGACCCGGCATGATAGATGCTGGCGATGGAATGCATCCGGACAAAGCGCGCCGCCTGCCCCAATCCGGCTTCAATGCGGGCGGCGTGGTCGTTGGCGGAAGCGGGATCGGCCTTGAGGCGGGCCTGCATGGTCATGGGTGTGTCCTTCAGGCCGCGCTGCTGAGGCGGGCGCGCGCCAGCAGGTCGGCATAGAGAATGATCCGGGCGCGGGGTGCGCGGGCTTTCACGTCGCGCACGATCTCGTCGGCGAAGAAGCGCGACATCACCACCACCGTATCGGCGGCGTGGTCGTTCAGGTCGTCGGGCGTGGCCAGCGCCACGCCATGCCGTTCCGGCATGTGTTTCTTGAGATTGGCGTCGATCAGCAGCGCAAGCTGGGCCGGATCGAACCCGCCCTCGCGCACCAGAAGGTCGAACAGCCGTCCGGCCCCCCACAAGGCGATGCGGCGCGGATGGAGGCCGCGCAGTTCCCGCGCCGCCCCGGCCAGCGCCATCCGGTTGCGGGCGCGGGCGGCCTGATAGCGCGCCAGCAGGTCGCGGGCTTGCGCCACTTCGCCGGGGTCGGCGGCGATGACGTCCTGGGATGCGCCGCTCTTGCGGGCGACGAACAGCAGGTTGGTCAGATCGGCGGGATCGTTCTGCTGAATGATCGTGAACCCGGCGGCCTCGATCATGCGCGACAGGGTGCGGGCGGTGAAATGGAACAGATGCTTGTCGATGAACCATTCCTCGGCAATGTCCTCGGTGCCCACCAGCGCCAGGTTGGGCGCGTCCAGCACCAGCAGGCCGCCGTCCTTCAGCACGCGGGCATGGTCCTTCAGGGCGGCGAAGGCTTCGCCCAGATGCTCGATGGTGTGGCAGGAATGGACGATATCGAAGGTGGCGGCGGGCAGGGTGACGGCCTCGAGGCGGGCGCGCACCAGTGCCGTGCGGGGCAGGTCGGCGCAGGAGTTGGCGAAGCGTTCATCCGGTTCCAGCGCGGTCAGCGCGGCGTTGGGCGCGGCCTCCAGAAAGGCGTGGGCAAAGCTGCCCCGGTTGGAGCCGACATCCAGCAGCGCCAGCGGCGCGGACAGGTCGCACTGTCCGGCCAGCGCCGCCAGCGCCGCCTGGGTGCGGAAACCCTTGCCGTAACGGACATTGCCCCAGTCGGCGCCGCCGGAGACGGCGGCGGCATGGCGTTCCTTGGTGCGGGCGATGCGCGGCGCGCTTTGCACCAGACCGCAATGGGTGCAGACATAGACTTTCAGCCCCCGCTGCGTGCCTTCGGGCACATAGGCGCAATCCAGCGATTCGTGACGGCAAAAGTCGCAAGCAAGCGGCATAACCCGGCCCCGGGAAGATTCCGGTAACCATGTTCGTCCGCCGATGGTTAACGGCTCAATAATTCACGGCATATTCGGCGCGGCCGCCATAGCCCAGCCGGTCCAGCATCGCGCCGGCAATGGCCTGGAACTGGGCGCGCTGGACGGCGTCCAGCATCCGGTCCTCGGGGCGGTTCACATTGTGGGGCCGGGCGAAGACGGAGAAATCACCGTCCGCATAGGGCAGGTCCAGAAATCCGTACAGATCGCGCACCAACACGGGCGATTCGCGCAGGTCTTCCAGCCGGACGAACAGTGTTCGGCCGGCGGGCAGGGCCGCCAGCGCGGCTTGCGCCACCCGGTTCACCTCGGCCCAATGCCAGGCGATGCGCTGAAACTGGTCGAAGCGGCGGAAATCCGCCGCCAGGGGATCGTCCCGGCGCGGCACCGGCCACCAATAGGGCTTTTCGGGCGGCGGCATCGCGCCGATCCCGTCATAAAACATCTGCATCGCCGCATTGGAGCGGTCGTCGTAGTTCTCGGCGCCCAGCTTGTGGAAATAGGAACTGGCGACTTTGCGCCCATCGCGCACCAGATGGACGAAGCGCGCGTTGGGAAACAGCGCCGCCAGATCGGGAATCAGCCAGCTCAGCTTGTTGGACGAATCACCCCAATGCGTGCCCCGGCTGTGCGCCACCGCCGCGCCATAGGTGTCGCGCAACAGGTGGCGGGTCTGGGCTTCATCCAAAAGGCCCAGATAGCGTTTCACCGCCAGCGGCTGGGTGATCTGCACCGCATATTCATGGTGCATCTCCACGCCCGGCTTGGTGGACAACGCCTTGTGCAGCATCGCCGTACCGCTGCGGCCGGAGGACACGATAAAGAAAGGAAGGGTCACGGCTTGACCGCGATCACCACCGCCTCGCGGCCGATGCCCAGCTTGGCCAGCGCGCGATAGAAGTCGCGCCGGGTTTCCTTCATGCCCGCCGCTTCCAGCGCGAAATCGAACCGCTTGCGCTTGTTGTGACAGACGCGGCCCAGCGCCGGATCGGTGGTGTAATTGTCGCCCATCATCAGGAAGGCTTCCATCGGAAAGCTGGTGGTGCGGTCCTTGACCGTCAGCCCCAGCCCCTCGATCAGCGCCGCCAGCGAGTCGAAATCGAAATAGTTGAGATGATGCGGCGGCGCCACCCACCAGTCGCCGGTCTGGGCCGCACCGCGCGCCGCGATCTGCAAGGGCGAGAAATCGTTGGGCACGCCCACACACAGCACGCCGCCGGGCGTCAGCAGCGCAATCGCCGCGGTCAGGATGGCGGTGGGATCGGGCACATGCTCCAGCACATTGGTCAGGTTGACCGCATCGAAGCGGCCCCCCGATGAGATAAGCGACGGCGCCAGCGCCGCGTTGAAAAAGCCTTCGGTGACGGCGGCGCCCAGTCCGCGCGCATGGGCGGCGGCCTGGCGCGACGGCTCCACGCCATGCCCCTCCCAACCGCGCGCGATGGCGGTTTTCAGGAAGAAGCCGGGACCGCAGCCGATATCCAGGATGCGCCTGCGGATTTTTGGATGGCCTACCGCTTCGCTACTTGAGGCCGATGCACCGAGCAATTTTTCAAAACTGTCCAGCCGGTCGTTCTGCGCCAGCTCGAACCAGGGCTGGTCCTCGCCCGCATGGGCGATGAAGCTGGGTTTTTCCTCGGCATAATAATTTTCGCGGTATTCCCGCTCCAGCGCGGCCGCGTCGGGCAGCGGCAGGGCATGACGAAAGCCGCAGGCGAAACATTCGATGATGTTGTGATGATTGGCGTGCGCGATGCGCGGGCCGTTGTGACGGCCATCCTGCAGATATTCCGATGGGCTCGCCGCGTGACTCATGCGAATTGTTCCCTCGCCATTAACCGCTTCTTA
>CALDFO010000476.1 GCA_937942205.1 uncultured Alphaproteobacteria bacterium | reverse complement strand
AGCCAGAGGCCGGCGCCGATGGTCAGGCCGAAACAGGTGTTGATCAGGGTCTGCAGGAAGATGTAGCGCGACAGGCGCGTGGCGGCTTCGTCCAGCGCGATGCTGGTGCGTTGCAGATCGCGCGATCCGGCCAGCCGCACGATGCGGTCGCGCAGATCGTCCTTCTGCAGCAGGATGAAGCCGACAAAGACCAGCACCATCACGATCAGCGCCAGCGGCTCGACCAGCGGCCCCAGCACGTTCTGCGCCATCGCCCAGGGCGTGGTGGCGGTGCGCCGGATCACCACCGGCACCGGCCTGACCGTGTCGCTGTGCGAAATCCGCGTCTCCTCGATGCGCTCGCCCGCCACCTGCTCGACCACCTTGTCCAGGGTGCGGTTGAGGGCCGTGAGGGTGCCGTTCTGGCCCACCGATCCCACCACCGAGGTGACCTTGTGGCTGAGATTGGTCTGGTAGCGCGGCAGCTCCGTCGCCAGCTTGGCGAGTTGCGAGCCCATGAATCCGGCCAGCGCGGACAGGATGACGATCGCCAGCCCCAGGCTGATCAGCACCGGCGCGACATGGCCCAGGCCCCAGCGCTTGAGCAGGCCGACCAGCGGAGACAGGGCGAAGGACATCAGCATCGCCAGCGCCAGCGGCATCAGCACGGGCTTGCCGAAATAGATGCCGCCGACCACCACCGCCGCGATCACCGCCATCATGAATTTGGGCGTCAGCGTATCGGGGGCGGGGCCCAGGACAGGGCGGGGCGGCTTGAGTTCAGGCATCCGGCGACTCCAGGGGCGACAAATATAACCCCCGAAAACTCTTTTCGTCCCGGATCAGTTTCAGGCCAGCTTGCGGAAGAAGCAGGAGGGCGCGCCGGTGTGGCAGGCCGGTCCCATCTGGTCCACCTTCAGCAGCAACACATCGCCGTCGCAGTCCACCCAGGCTTCGACCAGGTGCTGGTGGTGGCCGCTGGTCTCGCCCTTGGTCCAGACCGACTGGCGCGAGCGCGACCAGTAGGTGACCCGGCCGGTCGCCAGGGTCATCTCCAGCGTCTGGCGCGTCATCCAGGCGAACATCAGCACCTCGCCCGTGGCCTTGGACTGGGCGATCACGGGCACCAGTCCCTTGTCGTCGAACCTCACCGCGGCGAGGAAATCGGCATGGTTTAAAGCGTCTGTCACGGCGTCTCTCTCAAGCGTTTCAGGCCGGCCTCCAGGTCGGCGATCAGGTCGCCCGCATCCTCCAGTCCGGCATGGATCCGCAGCACCGGCCCTTCCGCAGAGAAGGGGCGGGCCGTGCGCCGGATATGGGCAGGGACGATCAGACTTTCAAACCCGCCCCAGCTATAGCCGATGCCGAACAGGCGCAAACCGTCCACGAAGGCGGCGATGGCGGCCTCGGAGGCGGGTTTCATCACCACCCCGAACAACCCGCAGGCGCCGGTGAAATCGCGTTTCCACAGGGCATGGCCGGGATCGCCCTCCAGCCCCGGATGCAGGATGCGGGCGACTTCGGGCTGCTGTTTCAGCCAGCGGGCCAGCGCCAGCCCCGTCTCCTGGTGCCGGGCCAGCCGCACCGGCAGGGTGCGCAGGCCGCGCAGGCCCAGGAAGCAATCGTCACCGCTGGCGAACAGGCCCATATTGCCATGCGTCTCCACCAGCCGGGCGGCATGGCGCTCGTTGGCCGCGACATATCCCAGCATCACATCGGCATGGCCGCCGACATATTTGGTCGCCGCCTGGACCGAAAGGTCCACGCCATGCTGGAGCGGTTGGAAGAAGAGCGGCGTCGCCCAGGTATTGTCCATCAGTACCGAGACGCCGCCCCGGCCATTGTCATGGGCATGGGCGGCGCGCGCCAAAGCGGGGATGTCTTCCACCTCGAAAGTCAACGAGCCGGGGCTTTCGCAGAACACCGCCGCCGTGTTGGGCCGCAAGTGCGGCGCGATGTCGTCGCCGGGCGCGTAATAGCTGGTTTCGATCCCCAGCCGCTTGAGCGTGCGTTCGGCCAGCAGGCGGGTCGGCTCATAGGCGCTGTCCACCATCAGCAAGTGATCGTCCGCGCCGCACACCGACAGGATCGCCAGGGTGCTGGCTTGCAGGCCGCTGGTGACGGTGACGGTGCGGGCCGCGCCTTCCAGGTCATTGATGGCGGCCTCGAAGCTGCGGGTGCTGGGGGTGCCGCGCCGTCCATAGGTATAGGGCTGGCTGCCCGCCTTCAGCGCCGCAAGATCGGGATAGAGGATGGTGGAGGCGCGATAGACCGGC
>CALDFO010000475.1 GCA_937942205.1 uncultured Alphaproteobacteria bacterium | reverse complement strand
CCGCGACTGGTTCCAGCTCTCGCTGAAAGAGGGCCTGACGGTCTTCCGCGACCAGACCTTCTCCGGCGACATGCGCAGTCACGGCGTACAGCGCATCCAGGATGTGCGGGCGTTGCGCGCCCGCCAGTTCCCGGAAGATGCCGGGCCGCTGGCCCATCCGGTGCAGCCCCAGAGCTATATCGAGATCAACAACTTCTACACCGCCACGATCTACGACAAGGGCGCCGAGGTGATCGGCATGTTGCGGACGCTGGTGGGCGATGAGGGCTACCGCAAGGCCACCGACCTGTATTTCGCGCGCCATGACGGCCAGGCCACCACCATCGAGAACTGGGTCAAATGCTTCGAGGACGCCTGCGGCCGCGACCTCAGCCAGTTCCGCCTCTGGTACCGGCAGGCCGGAACGCCGGTGGTGGAGGCACGCGGCACCTATGACGCGGCGGCGCGGACCTACACGCTGGACCTGACCCAGACCCTGGCGCCCACGCCGGGCCAGCCCGACAAGCAGCCCATGCACATTCCCGTCCGCATGGGGTTGGTGAACGCCAAGGGCGCGGCGCTGCCGTTGACGCTGGAAGGCGAGAACGACACCGGCCCCGAAAGCCGCGTGCTGGAGCTGACACAGGCCCATCAACGCTTTGTCTTCGTGGATGTGGCCGAGGAACCGCTGCTGTCGCTGGGGCGCGGCTTTTCCGCCCCCGCCGTCTTCCGCGCGCCGCACAGCACCCGCGACCGCGCTGTCCTGGTGGGCTGCGACAGCGACGCCTTCAACCGCTGGGAAGCCGGGCAAATCCTGGCCGGCGAGATCATGCTGGCGGACAAAACCCGGTCCGATGCCCGCGCCGACTATATCGCCGCTATCGGCGAGGTGCTGAACCGCGCCGGGGAAGACCCCGCCTTCGCCGCCCAGATGCTGATGCCGCCCACCGAAAGCGAACTGGCGGCCCAGCGGACGCCGGTGGACCCGGAAGCGATCCATGCCGCCCGGATGGCGCTGGTGCGCGCCATCGCCCTGGCGCACCGGGACAGGCTGGCGCAGCTGTACGAGCAGATGCGCGATGCGGGGGATTTCAGCGCCGACGCCGTCTCGGCGGGTCATCGCGCCTTGCGCAACGCCGCCCTGCGCTATCTCACCGCCGCCGACGACGAGGCCGCCGCCGGGCTGGCCGAGGCGCATTACCGCTCCGCCACCAACATGACCGACATGATCGCGGGACTGGCGGCGCTGACCCGCATGGAAAGCCCGCTGCGCGACAATGCCTTCACCCATTTCCATGACCGCTTCCGGGGCGATCCGCTGGTGCTGGACAAATGGATGGGTCTGCAGGCGGCGTCGCCCCTGCCCGACACCGTGGCCAGTGTGCGGGCGCTGATGAAGCATCCCGCCTTCGACATCCGCAATCCCAACCGGGTGCGGGCGCTGATCGGGGCCTTCAGCGCCAACCATCTGCGCTTCCACGGCGCGGACGGCGCGGGCTATCGCCTGCTGGGCGAGGTGATCCGCGCACTCGATCCCCTTAATCCGCAGGTGGCGGCGCGGCTGGCGGGCGGCTTTGAAAGCTGGCGCCGCTACGATGCGTCGCGCCAGGCCCTGATGCGCGCCGAACTGGAGGCCATTCGCGGCCTTGCGGGCATCTCGCCCAACCTGTTCGAAGTCGCTGATAAGATGTTGGGGCAAGATGCTGGGATGACGCCGAATCGCCCGATGGGCGCGCATAAGCAATAAGCGGGTGACGCCCGGCACCGGGCTCCGCATACTTTGCCCAGACGCGAATCACCGCGCGGGTGGGATCATGGCCGAGGCGACGGCACGCCCTTCAACATTCCGGGGAATAGACGGCGTTCTCGCGGCGGTCCCCGTTTTCGTCCGCCGCCCGCTGCCCATGTTTTTCCGCGACACCCGCGTCATCGTCCCGCTCGGCATTCTTGTGATCTGCGGCGGCCTCGCCCTGGCAGCGGCCTTGCAGATGTGGTCGGACCGTGGCCAGGCGCGGGCCATCGAAACGCAGCGAGTTCAGACCGTCGCGCGGGTGGCCGCCGCCAGCCTGGACCGCTATGCCCGGCTGGGCGCGGTATTCGCCGCGTCTCCACAGCAATATCGCGCCGCCGATCTGGCCCGCGCCGAACCTGCCATCCGGGACATCGCCGTCTATGACGCCGCCGGGCGCATCGGCGCGCGGCTGCGGATCGCCGGCGACGGCATGGCGACGCCACTGGCGGTATTTAACGGCCAGCGGGTGGCCTTTCCCGGCGGCATCGCCTTCCGCGACGGCGCGCAGGGCGTGAGCCTGCTGTTCGATCCGGCCAGCCTGGTTCCGGCCCCGCTGCTGGACCGCGCCGCGCTGGTTCCCAGGCAGCAGGCCGGTGACGGCATCGCCGCCGCCGTGCCGGGCTGGCCGCTGGCCGCCGTGACGCGGCCGGACCAGACCGGGGCGCTGGCAAGCCAAAATAGCGCGCTGACCCTGTTCCTGATCCTGGCCCCGCTGCTGGCCGGGGTGGGTCTGTCGGCGCTGTTCCTGCGCGCCTCCCGGCGTCATGCCCGGGCGGCGAGCGCGATCCGGACACTCAAATCCACCCGCCCGGTGGAGGCGCGCCTGCTGGTGCGGCTGGCCCAAGCCGAGCGCGGCGCGGCCGAGGCGCTGCGCGCCAAGTCCGAATTCATCGCCCATATGAGCCATGAACTGCGCACGCCGCTGAACGCGGTGATCGGCTTTTCCGAGATCATCGCGGGGGGCCTGTATGGCCCGCCCGGCCATGCCAAATATGCCGAATATGCCCGCGACATCGGCGATGCGGGAAAAAGCCTGCATGACCGCATCGGCGATGTGCTGGAGTTCGCCAATATCGAGGCGGGGCGTTATCCCCTGGTCCCGGCGCGGGTGGACCTGTGCGCGGTGGCGCTGGCGGCGGTGGAGGATCACAAGGGCCGCGCCTTTTCGCGCCGCATCGGCCTGGAGATCGGCATCGCGGAGCCGGTGACGGCGCGCGCCGACGCCCTGGCGGTCAAGCGTGTGCTGTCCAACCTGATCGACAATGCCCTGCGCACCACCGCCGAGGGCGGCACCGTGCTGGTGGATGTGCGCACCGAGGAAGGCGCGGCTCTTCTGGTGGTGCGCGACAGCGGCGGTGGCTTCACGCCCCGGGAACAGGGCACCGCCGGAAAGCCCTTTCAGCGTTTCGACCGGGCCGGAACCGTGACCGGCGCGGGCCTGGGCCTGGCCATCGCCATGGAACTGACGCGCCGCATGGGCGGGGCGGTGAACCTGGCCGGCACGGCAAAGGGGGCGGTGATGGAAGTGCGGTTACCCCGGATATGAGAAGCGTTAACCCCTTGTTAACCACGGTTAACGACTCTGCCCCCAAACGGAAGGGGACACGGATGCTTGGGGGTGCCGGACGGCTTGGCGGCTGCGCGCTGCTCGCGGCCTTGCTGCTGACCACCATCCCTGTCGGCGCCCCCGCTTTCGCCCAAGGTTACGGCCCGCCCGGCCCCAGCTACCAGATCATCAGCCAGGATCCCAATGGCGTGGAAGTGCGCTTTCGCGGCCTGCCGCTGAAGGCGGTCCAGGCCGACGACAACCAGAACGCCCTGTCCATCAATTTCCAGACCGCCGTGGACGGCGCGGCCTTCGACCGGCTGGCCGCCGACCTGCCCGCCTGGGTCTCGATGGCCTATGCCAATTTCGACAATGGCGTGATCCGCAGCCCACGGCCCGTCACCTTCCTGACCCGCGCCGAGCCGGACGGCTTCTCGCTGCGGATCGTGCCGCGCGCCGGAGCGCCCATGCCGCAAGGCGCGCCCATGCCGCCGCCGCCCCAGATGCGCGGCGGCGTGATGGAAGGTCCGCCGCCCCAGGCGATGCCGCGCGGCGTCTATGTGCCGCCCCAGGCCGCCTTCCATACCTATGACGAATATGCCGCCCTGCGGAATTACGAGGCACAGGTGCTGTCGGTGCGCCGGGGCGACAGCCTGTGGGGCGCCGCCTATGGCCGCGCCGCCATGCAGAGCGATTCCAGCCTGGGCCTGAACACCGAAGCCAACTGGTATCGTGGCGGCGATGTGATGCTGACCAGCGAATTGTCGGGCAAGGTCAGCGTCGCGCCCGGCATCGCCATCGTGGGCAGCGTCAAATATACCGACGTGACCGGCCGCAATGTCCGCGCCCCCGACGGCAGCCTGGTGGCGCGCACCGCCACCCAGCTTGTCACCGGCATGGGCGGCGTCGCCCTGGAGCTGGGCCGCGACAGCGAGATGCGGCTGGAAGCCTCCGAGGGCAACAATGTCACCGGCGGCCGTTTCAGCCT
This sequence comes from uncultured Alphaproteobacteria bacterium, assembly GCA_937942205.1. Taxonomy (GTDB): domain Bacteria; phylum Pseudomonadota; class Alphaproteobacteria; order Micropepsales; family Micropepsaceae; genus Rhizomicrobium. The sequence goes on along the minus strand of CALDFO010000475.1, from coordinate 7,137 downwards.
CTATTCCGGCGATCCCGATGGCTTCGCCTATCTGCGGCTGGACTATCACACGCCCTATCTCGACACCCCCACCGCCGTGTGGAATCGCGGCGCCACCGACAAGGTGGTGGCGGGCTTCGCCCACCAGATCGGCTATGGCTTCTGGGGCGGCCTGTCGGGCCACTACACCCGCTATGGCGTCCGGGGCGACGCCGATGTGGCCCGCACCGCGGGTTGGGACGGCAATCTGCGCTGGAATACCGACATCTGGGGCGGCCTGCTGGCGGGCGTCTCCTATGACGGGCATGGCGAATACCGTCTGGGCTACGACACCCGCACCGACGCCGCGGCCAATCCTTATGTGCCGCTGGGCATCCGCAACATCGAAACCCATGCCGTCACGCTGGGCCTGTCCAGCACGCCCTGGCAGGGCCTGTGGTTCAACGCCTATGGCGGCTACATCATGGACCGCTATGCCAGCGACGGCCTGCTGGCGGGGCTGGAACTCCATTACATGCCCGCCGCCGGCGTGGATGTGGCGCTGGGCATCCGTCATGCCGCCGTCACCTCCACCCAGGGGCTGACCGGCCGCCAGACCAGCGCCGGGCTGAATGTGACTCTGGGCTTCGGCGCCCCGCCCCAGCCGAGCTGGATGGCGAACATGCCGATGCCCGGTCTGTAACATTCCTGCGGCTTGTGAGCGGCAGCGCGCGGCGTCTAACCTCGCGCCGCGATTTTTGGGGCGATTGTCATGAAAACAGGTTGGCTGCTGGGCGGCGTTGCCGTGCTGCTGGTGCTTGTGGCCGGTGGCTGGCTGGCTCTGCGCGGCGGCGGCGCGACGGCATCGGGTCCGGTCACGCTGTTCCAGTGGCAGGACTATATGGATGCGCCTTTCCTCAAGGATTATGAGGCGGCGACGGGCGAGAAGCCCGCCATCACCATCTTCGCCGACGAGGACGAAGCCTTCGCCAAGATGCGCGCGGGCTTCAAGCCCGATGTGATGGGCCCCTGCTATTACGAGTTTCCGCGCTGGAAGGACGCCGGGCTGCTGCGGCCGATCCCGGTCGGCCGGCTGAAGAACTGGAACAAGATTTCGCCCACCCTGCGCAACCTGCCGGGCATCGCGGCGGGGCCGGGCCAGGTGTGGTTCGTGCCGCATTACTGGGGCAACACCTCGCTGACCATCCGCACCGACCTGGCGCCGGAATACGCCAAGTCGCAGAGCTGGGAGATCCTGTTCGATCCCAAATACAAGGGCCGCGTCTCGGTGCTGGACGGAGTGGACGATGTGGTGCCCTTCATCGCGAAGATGATCGGCGTGGACGCCTACAATATGTCCGAGGCCGATTGGCGGAAGGTCCAGGCCAAGCTGAAGGACCTGGTGCCGCAACTGCGATTCGTCTCCAGCGACGACACCGCGCTGGCCCAGGGCCTGGCCAGCGGCGAGCTGGTGGCGGCGATGAGCTGGCGCACCACCTTTGCCGCCCTGCGCCGCGAGAACCGGCCTGTGGCCTATCTGGAACCGCCGGGCGGCATGTTCACCTATGTCTGCGGGCTGGTGATGCACGCAGGCACCGGGAACGCGGACAAGGCGCTGGCGCTGATCGATTCGGCGCTCAGCGACGCGGCCTCGGTCTATACGGTGGAGCATATCGGCGACGAACCCGCCAACACCGCGGCGATGAAACAGGTGCCCGATTCGGTGTTCGAGATGCTGCAGATTCCCCGCGACCTGGAGACCTTCCTCAAACACGGCACCTTCCAGCGCCGCCTGAAGGACAAGGACAAGCTGATCGCCGCCTGGACGGAGATCAAATCTGGAATTCAATGACCCCCTCCGGTTTCAGCTTTCGCTCGGCTCCCAAAGAGGTCGCCTTCGCTCGCTGAAACCACCTCCCCCTCCATGCGCGCTGACGCGCGCGAGGGGGAGGCGGGCTTGTGCTTATCCAATTAAAAGCGCACCGAATCTCGAGCGCCGCATTCCGCGGCGCGACCGTCCGCTAGGGCCATGACCTGCCTTCCCCTTTGCTGGCGCAAGCCAGCCCAAAGGGGGAGGTGGCCGCGACGGGCGCCGGAGCGGAGCGAAGGCGTGATAGTCGCGGACGGAGGGGGATCAACAAAGCAAGCAGCCAAAGAAAAAGGCGGTGTCTTCGACACCGCCTTTTGAACTTTGGCTGCGCGCCTAAACTACAAAACGCCGCGCTTGTGCTCGCCGACCACGACGCGGCCGGGGTTGAAGGCGCGCTTGAAGACGTCCAGCGCCTTGCGGGGCTGGGCATCGCCGCACATGAACACGTCGAAGGCCGCGAAGCCCTTCTCCGGCCAGGTGTGGACGGAGATGTGGCTTTCCGCCAGCACGGCCACGCCCGAAATGCCGCCGCCGTCCTCGAACTTGTGGAGGTGGATGTGCAGCAGGGTGGCGCCTGCCTCGTTCACCGCGTCGATCAGCGCGGTTTCGATACGCTCGCGGTCATCCAGGCCGGTGGCTTCCCACAGGTCGATGATGACATGGCTGCCCGCATAGGACAGGCCATTCTTCGTGATGAAATGATCCTTCTGGTCGTCATTGGAAGGGGTGACGACGACCGGGCGCGGCGCCTTGGCGACGCGGGGTTTGATTTCCTTTTGCGGGATTTTATTCGCCGCCACCAGATTCAGTCGAGCCATTAGACACCTACCCGTCTTAGAGTTGACACCTACGCCTTGGCCTTTTGGACTTCCGGACGCGCCTTAATGAAGAAAGCGACGGAGGGGGTCAGCCCTACGCCGCTTTGTCCGGCTTTTTTCCTCGCCGGGTCGAAACGGGAGATAGGGCCTGCGGCCCCCCCATGCAAGAAGAAATTTCCCCCGCGCCGGATTTTTTTGACCCGCCGCGCCGGAGCCATCCACAGGCATGGGCGGCCGCGGCGGCGCGGGCGTCCGCCGGATCGCGCGCCGCGCGCGCCAGGGAAAGCGGCAAAAGCCCGCCAAATCGGCGTTATACGACCGCGCGGCGCGGTAGACAGCGCCACACGCCCGGCCTATACGGCGCAAGAAGCCTGGCCCTGTCGCCTGTCACAATCACTAAGGAAACGTTATGGCCCGTCCGCAGCCCCAGCCGACCAGAAAGTCCCACAAGGCCTCCGACGACCAGCAGGTGGAGCGTCTCCATCGCGGTTACGCCCAGTCCATGGAGATCACCAAGGTGCTGGCCGACGAGCAGAGCCAGTTCCAGCACATCCGCATCTTCGACACCGTCGCCAACGGCCGGGTGATGACGCTGGACGACATCGTCCAGATCACCAGCCGCGACGAGAGCGCCTATGCCGACATGCTCACCCACCTGCCCATGCTGGAGCATGGCAAGGTGGAGCGGGTGATGATCGTGGGCGGCGGCGACCTGTCCATCGCCGACGAGGCGCTCAAGCACAAAAGCGTCAAGGAAGTGGTGCTGGTGGACATTGACGGCCGGGTGATCGAGCTGTGCCACAAGCATTTCGGCGAGATCAACGCCAAGGCGTTCAAGGACAAGCGCATGGTGATCGAGGCCGCCGACGCCTTCGAATATCTGGGCCGCAAGTCGTCGAAGAACCGTTTCGACCTGATCATCGCCGACCGGCCCGATCCGGTCGGCCCCGGCAAGGCGCTGTTCGGCGAAACCTTCTATGACCGCGTCAAGGGCGCGCTGCGTCCCGGCGGCTATGCCACCTTCCAGACCGGCGTGCCCTTCTACCAGCCCTGGGAGATCACCGAGGCGCTGCAGGAACTGAAGCGCTTCTTCCCCAAATGCGGCCTCTATCTGACGGTGGTGCCCACCTATATCGGCGGCTTCATGGCGCTGTCCTGGGCGACCAAGGGCGGCAAGGCGCTGGGCTCCCCCGCCGGGATCAAGAAGGCCGCCGCCGCCTACAAGCGGTCGAAGCTGAAGTGCGATTACTACAATCCGGCGGTCCATGCCGCCGCCTTCGCCCTGCCCAACTGGATCGCCAAGCTGGTTCCTTAAACTTACCCCCTCCGGTTTCAGCTTCCGCTCGGCTGCTCCGGCTCCCGCCGTCGCACACGCCTCGCTCGCTGAAACCACCTCCCCCTTCGGATGCGCTTCGCGCATAAGGGGGAGGCGATCAGGGCGATGGCTCCAGCGCCGCCAGCCGCCGCTGATACGCCTTGGTCAGACAGGCGGCATTGCCGTCCGCGCAGGCGGTGTCGCGCGCCTTGAGAAAGGCGCGCTGCTGCGCCAGCAGCGCCGCGCCTGCCTTGGGGTCGGGCACCACCGCGCGCTGGCGGGCATAGGCCCAGGCCACCTGCCAGTCCCACCGCGCCAGCCGGGCATCGGCGCACAGCGCCCTTTCGATGGCGTTCGCGGCCTTGGCGCAGGCGAAAGACGGGGCCGGCGCGGCCGGATCGGGCCGGATCACATCGGCGATGGCGGAAAGCGGAATCCGCACATCCTGGCGGCCCGCGGCATAGGCAGCAACGGCATATTCGCCGAAATGCAGCACCAGGGCGTCCGCCGTCCAGTCGAAGGGCGTAACGGCCAGCGCGCCGGGCGCGGTGCCCTGGGCGATCCAGTTCGCATCGGTCATGGGGCCTGCTCCGCGCAGCAGCCGCGCCCGCAACGTGTCCCGCGCCAGGCGGCTGATCTTTTCCAGGCCGCGCGCGCCGTCCACCAGTTCCGGCAGGAACACGCGCCGCTCGCCCGGCATCAGGAAGACGAAACTCTCCTGGAAATGGCTGCCATGGGCGCCGCCGGTATAGGTTTGCGCCGAGAACAGCACCGCGAAGAAGCGCGCATCGTTGCGGGTGATCCTATAGGACAGATCGAGGGTATAGGGCACGCCACGGCTCTGGCCGGACGGCGGCTCGCCCACTTCGGCGATGCGGGCCCGGGCATAGTCGGTGAACAGCCGGTCCATCACGGTGCGGCCGGTGACGGGATAATGCACCGACAGCGTCAGCGTCTTGCCCGTCCGGGTGATGGCCCGGTCGATCACCCGCACCGGTTCCCGCGCCGGAGCCCGCATTTGGGCAAAAGCGGGCGTGGCGATGCCCAGCAGGAGCAGCAGGCAGAGGAACCGGCGCATGGGCCCAGGATAGGCACGCCGGTCCGGCTTCGCCAGAGGTTGCCCTTCGCGCCGCGAACCACCATCTTTGCGCCAGACAACAGCGGAAAGCATATCCCATGGCATTGATCGGTCCCGGCGGACGCCCCGTCACCTCACAGCCCGCCCAGAACGCGGCCAGCGGCAACAGTCCCCATATCAAGGATTCCGGCCTGGCCACCTTCGCCGCCGATGTGCTGGAAGCCAGCCGCGAGGTTCCGGTGATCGTGGATTTCTGGGCGCCCTGGTGCGGCCCCTGCAAGCAGCTGGGCCCGGCGCTGGAAGCGGCGGTGGAGGCGGCAAACGGCGCGGTGAAGCTGGTCAAGGTCAACATCGACGAAAATCCGGAAATCGCCCAGCAGTTGCGAATCCAGTCCATTCCCACCGTCTATGCCTTCCGCAACGGCCAGCCGGTGGACGGCTTCATGGGCGCCCTGCCCGACAGCCAGGTGAAGAGCTTTGTCGCCACCCTGGCGGGCGGCGGCGGTCCGGACCACGATCATGGCCATGACCATGGTCATGGCGGCCCCGAACACACCGCCGAAGTGCTGGCGGTGGGCGGCGAGGCGCTGGCGGCCGGCGATTTCGCCATGGCGGCGCAGGCCTATGGCCATGTGCTGCAGGACGAGCCGGGTCATCCGGAGGCGGTGGCGGGGCTGGCGCGCGCCTATCTGATGGGCGGCGACGAGGCCCGCGCCCGCGACACGCTCAAGATGGTGCGCCCCGGCGCCGAGCAGGACGAAGCCATCCGGGCGGTGGAGGCGGAACTGGCGCTGCGCGCGGCCCCCGCCCCCCAAAGCGGCGCGACCGCCGCCCTGAAGGCGCGGCTGGAAGCCGACCCCAAGGATCACCAGGCGCGGCTGGACCTGGCGGCGGCGCTGGACGCGGCGGGCGACCGCGACGGCGCCATCGCGCAGCTGCTGGAACTGGTGCGGCGCGACCGCAAATGGAACGAGGAAGCCGGGCGCAAGCAGCTTGTCACCCTGTTCGAGGCGATGGGCCCCACCGATCCGCGCACCGTGGAGGCGCGGCGCAAACTGTCCTCGATCCTGTTCTCGTGAGACGGGCGGCGGCCGCGCTGGCCTGCCTGCTGCTGGGCATCCTGCCCGCAGCGGCGCAACCGGCTGCGCCGCTCTCGTCCCAGATGCAATTGCTGGCGGCGGACCGCGCCTTCTCGCGCCTGTCGGTGACCCACGGCCGCGCCTATGCCTTTCTGGCCATGGCCATGCCCAACGCCCAGCTTTTCGGCATCGCGGGAGCGCCGCCGGTGCAAGGCCGCCAGCAGGCCTTTCGCGCGCTGGCGCGGCAGCAAAGCGGGCGCATGGGCTGGGAACCGCTGGCGGCGGGCGTCTCGTCCGATGGCCGGATGGGTTGGACCGACGGGCGCTGGGAAGTGACCCAGCGCGGCCAGCCGGTCAGCCGCGGCTATTATCTGACGGTCTGGGTGAAGGATCACCGCAACGCCTGGAAGGTGCAGGCCAGCATGAATTCCGGCGCCGCCGCGCCCGCCATAAGGTGATATAGTCCCATTATGCCCCGGCACTTTCACAGCTACAGCGAACTGCCCACTTCGTTGCCGCTATTCCCGCTTTCCGGCGTGGTGCTGCTGCCGCGCGGGGCGCTGCCGCTGAACGTGTTCGAGCCGCGCTATCTCAAGATGGTGGATGATGCGCTGAAGGGCGACCGGCTGATCGGCATCATCCAGCCCACCGAGGATCCCGACGCCGTGCTGAAGCCGCGCCTGTCGGCGATCGGGGCTGTGGGCCGCCTGGTGTCGTTCCGCGAGACCGACGACAACCGCTACCTCATCACGCTGGAGGGACTGTGCCGCTTCCGCCTCACCGGCGAAGCGGCATCGGACATGCCCTACCGTATCGGGACCTGCGATTTCTCGCCCTTCGCGGGCGATCTGGCCGAGACGGAGGATTTCGGCGACTTCCCGCGCGAGCGGCTGATGGCGGCGCTGAAGGCCTATCTCAACACGCGCGACATGCAGGCGGACTGGAAGAGCGTCACCAGCGCCCCGCCCGAGGCGCTGGTCAATGCCCTGACCATGATGTGCCCCTTCGAGCCCGCCGAG
>CALDFO010000474.1 GCA_937942205.1 uncultured Alphaproteobacteria bacterium | reverse complement strand
AGCGTCTCGCGGTCGGCCGGAGTCAGGGCCCCGCCGGGGCCGCGATAGCGAAGCTGCCCTTCCGCCAGGGACAGGTGAATACCCCGTCCCTCCAGTTCCGCCAGCAAACGGGGTATTGAGATCACGGCATCAGGCTTTGGCGGAACGGCGGCATCAGCAGGTTGAGCAGCAGAAGACCGCCCAACAGACCCGCGAAACTCTGGAAGGCCGGGACATAGCTGCCGGTGCGGTCGAACACCGACGCGGCGAACAGCACCGCCAGGATGGCGAACAGCAGAACCAGCACATAGGTCCAGCCCATCACCGTTCCGAAACTGGGCGCCCCGAAATGGCCCGCGATCAGCGCGCCCACCGTGGGCAGGGCAAAGCCCAGGCCCACACCGGCCAGGCCGGCGCAGGTCACCAGCGCCGCATATTCCGCCGATATGCTGACCACCAGCCAGGAACAGGTCATGCACAGGGCCGCGATCACCAGCAGCGCGCGGCGGTTGAGATGGTCGGCCAACAGACCCGCGCCCACTTTGGTGACGCCGGCGCTGACCGCGAAGACCGACACCAGCAGCGCCACCGTGGCGGGCGCAAAGCCCAGTTGGCGGCCATAGGGGATCAGCGTCACCACCGTGGCCTGGCAGGTGCCGGAGATGGCGGCCAGGGTCAGGCTGGGAATCCAGAAGGCGCGGCTGAACAGAATGTCCTTCAACGGCAGCTTACGCGCCGCCGCCGGGGCCTCGGCCAGGGCGCGGCCGTGATTTTCCGGATGATCGTCCAGCCCTTCGCTGGCAGGGCTGTCGCGCAGCACGAAAAATCCCAGCAGGAACAGCACCACCACCAGCACGGCGGCTTCCAGCATCAGGCCCTGACGCCAGCCGAAACGCTGGATCGCCTCGCTGAGCAACGGCACGACGATGAAGCCGCCGCCCGAAGTGGCAACCGCGGCGATGCCCAGGGCCAGCCCGCGGCGGCGATAGAACCAGCGCGACGCCAGGGTGGAGGTGGTCAGCGGCCCCACCGCCATGAAGGCGAAGGCGGCCGGAAACATCAGCAGCAGGGCCATCACCAGCAGCGAGGGCGACAAGGCAATGGCGCTGAGCGACAGGCCCAGCACGATGGCGCCGCCGCACATCACCAGACGAATGGGATGGCGGTCCAGCAGGCGGCCGATGAAGGGCGCGGCGATGGCGGCGCCCAGGAACAGGATCAGGATGGCGCTGCTGGCGGCGGCGCGGGACACCTGAAATTCCGCCTGCAGCGGCAGCACGAACAGGCCCGCGGCATAACTGGTCGCGCCCATCACCAGCATCTCGCACAGGGCCGAGGCGGCCAGGACCATCCAGCCATAATAAACCGGGAACGCGGACGCGCGCATCGCAGGCCTGCCTTTCGCGGCCCATGCGGGCCTTCTGAGACGATCCTGGGCGACACGGGCCGCCCCCCGAAGCAGTTATGCCACGGGACGGCACGCGGCGCACCACGCTTTGCGTGTCACACGGATGTCTTGGCTGTATGGCGTTGTGCGGCGCGGCGCGCGGCTAGAGAAGCGCGCCGGGGATCGAGGCCAGCTCGTTCTCCCAGCTTTCCATGCTGTCGGAGGTGCGCGGGGTATAGCGGCACAACCCCATCACGAAGCTGGGCTCGTCATTGTCATTGGCCAGCGGAATGAACAGGTTCTCCGCATCGAGATATTCGCGCCCGCTGATGTGGACCCGGCCCAGGAACCGCAGCGGCTGGCCGCCCTCCAGCACCAGATCACCGCATTCGATCCAGCGTGGCAGATGCTCTTCCGGAACGGTGTCCTCTAGCATCTTTCCCGTCACATGCCCTGTTAGATCCGTCATGCCTGTTCCGATCAATCGCCACTGGTAGCGAGAAGGGTCCTTCGCCACGCGTTCGAACAGCAGGATGTTGCGCAGGAAATCCTTAAGATCGCGTGCCGAAATCTGCGACCGCGACGGCATTGCGCGGCCCGCCGCCTTGTCCCGCCAAACGGACAACAGCTTGTGGTAGCTGGCGTCGGAGAACGCCAGCGTGGGATCACAATAGTGATACCAGTTCCGTTGCACCGCTTTCTGATTCAGTGCCCTGGCCGCGGCAATGACATTCATGCCTCGATCTTGACGAAAAATCATGAACAGCGGGTAAAACAGCCTTCAAACACAACGTCATGGGTCATGACGCACCGGCCTTTAAGCGGCAATAGGTCCACAGAATCATTGGCGGCATCGAGATGCCGCATTAACCAGCGGAATCGCTGCAAGCCGGGCACGCGCCGCAAAGCGGTTGTGGAAAGCAAATGGATTACCATTTTTGCGGGTAAGCCTGTGCCAGATTGATATTTATTCCCGCTGCCGGAGCTTTTATGGTTTCGGAAATATTAACATGGCGGACGTCGTAATGGCACAGTCTCAAAGAAGGTTGGCCTCTGAGGGGAACAGCGATGCCGGACACGGCAAGCACCCTTTGAACGAACTGGACGCCAATCGCCTTGCCAAACGTCTGGTGATGTTCGAACCGAGCCCGGCGCTGATTGAAAGCCTGATGGAAAAGGCGCGCCTTGCCATTCCTGGCCTTGCGGCAACAGAGGAAGTGCTCAAGGTCTCGCGGCACAATCCGCTTTGTATGCTGGCGGTCGCGCGGCGCTCGCAGTTCGATCCGTCCTGCCCTGCCGCCGAGGGATTTATCGCCACACTCCCCCTCAATGCCCTGGGACTGCAGATGCTGGCGCTGGGAGCGTTCGACGCGACAAAGCCGGATCTGCGCTTGATCACGCCGCCGCATGAACGTCCCGCCGGTCTTTACATGTGGTGCATGTTCACGCCCGGCGCGCTGGCTGCCAGCGCGGCTCTCTACATGGCGCGCGTCGCATCCGAGCAATATGCCGGCATCAGCCTCTATTCCCGTCCCAATACCGATGCCGGACGCCGCTTCAACCTGGCGCTGGGATTTACGCCGGGTACGCGCATTGGAGAAATTGACGCGCCCAATGTCTGGATTTTTTCGCGCGAGCGCCAGCGCCCACTTTATGACAGCTATATACCGGGCCGTGGCAAGGACAGTGTCGGCATCACCGTGGCGCACAGCTTCGAGGACTTGATGCGCGTCGCCGCGATCCGCAACGCGGTCTATATCGGCGAGCAGGAATGTCCTTACGACGAAGAGTATGACGGAAACGACCTGTCGGCCACGCACCTGCTGGCCTATATCGGCGACGAACCCGTCGGATGCCTGCGCCTGCGGTTCTTTGCCGACTTCGCCAAATTCGAGCGCATGGCGATCCGCAAGGAATTCCGCAAGTCACGGGCCGCCATCCAGCTTGCCCGGGCCGGGTTCAAGCTGTGCCAGAAAAAGGGCTATACACGTGTCTATGGTCATATTCAGGAGCGGCTTGTTCCTTTCTGGAGCCGGTTCGGCTTCCAGGTAAAGCCGGATACCAAGACGTTCACTTTCTCGGACTATGAGTATGTCGAGATCATCGCGCATATCGAACGCGATCCGGACGCCATCACCCTTGATGCCGACCCCTATGTCCTGATTCGCCCGGAAGGCCGCTGGCACACCCCGGGCATCCTGGAAAAATCGGCGGTCAGGGCGGCGTCGAGGCACCCGGAGCGCAAGAAGGCCTGAGGCCCCTGGAAAAACTTCCGGTTGCCTGATGACACGGACTGCGCCCTAAAGTAGTTTCGTTGCCTCGGCTGGGGCATGGACGTTCAGGGGGGCGGACATTCCCGGATTCGGGGGGCCATCCCGGCGCCCCGGCATCGGCTGAAGCGCATATACCCCTGGCATGATTGCGGCGGCAGCAGGGGCACGTGGCGTATCACATGGAATTCCGGGCACTGGTTCACGGACTGCCGGCCAAGACGAAGGCGGTTTACACGCTGGAACGCAGCAAGCCGGTCCGCCATAGCCATGCCGACCTCCATCAGGACGTACGCGACGCCATTGCGCGCCTGCAAGGCTGGGGTGTCCGGCGCGGCAGCAGGGTCGGCATCTATGCGCCCAACTCCTATCCGTGGCTGGTGCATGATCTCGCCCTGTTGGATATCGGCGCGATCTCGGTGCCCTTCACCGACGATTTCGCCGGCGCCGTCAATGATGACCTGCTGGACCGCTACAATATCGCTTTGCTGCTGATTTCGCGGGACAGCGCCCGCCTGTTCCCGGACCGTCCCGCGCATGTCGCCTTTCTGGACGGGGACAATGGCGCGGTTCGCGCGCTGGAACGCCCCGCATCGGGTGAGCCGGACGAAGACGACCATCACAGCCTGGCCTTTTCCTCCGGCTCGGCCGGCGGGCTGAAAGGTCTGGTGATCAGCCGCAAGGGCGTGGAATCCACCCTGCCGCCGATCACGGACATTCTGGGCCTCCGGCCTGACGACCGGCTGCTGCTGTTCCTGCCCATGTCGAACTTCCAGCAGCGCAACATGTGCTATGGGGCGCTGTGGAAGGACATCGACATCATCATCACCGACACCGCCAAGGTGTTCGCGGCGATGAAGGCCCTGGCGCCGACCATCCTGATCGCGCCGCCGGTGCTGTTCCAGATGATCCATGCCGATTTCGAAAAACTGCCGCGCTGGAAGCAGGTGTTGCGGCTGGGCCTGGGGTCTCTGCTCTCCAGGCTGCCGGGCGCGGGCCTGCGCCTGGCCCTGGCGCGGCGGCTGTTTCCGGATTTCCATGCCCAGTTCGGCAACCGGATGCGCGTGTTGATGACCGGCATGGCCCCGATCCGGCGCACTATCGGCCAGTTCTTCGCGCGTATGCAGCTTCCCTTGTGCGAAAGCTACGGCATGGTGGAAACCGGCTCGCTGACCTTCCGTGCCGCCGGCAGCCGGGAGTTCGGCTCGGTCGGCAAGCCGCTGGAAGGCGTGAACCTCTCGTTCCGCGACGATGGCGAGATCATCGTCCATCGCGACAGGCCCATGACCCTGCGCTACTTCCAGTGCGCCGAGGGCGAGAATGAACGCACCTTTATCGGCGATGGGCGCATCGCCACCGGCGATATCGGGCGGCTGGACCATAACGGCAACCTGTTTCTTCTGGGGCGCAAGAAGGAACTGATCGTCACCCCCGGCGGCTACAAGGTGCATCCTGAAGTGATCGAGCAGGAGATGAACAACTGCCCCGACGTGGCGCATTCGGTGGTGTGCCTGCGGTCCGGCAGCACCCATCTCACCTGCGTGGTGGACCTTGTCCGCCCGGAAACCGGCGGAGCGCGCGAGCGCATCAAGGCTCATGCGGCGGGACTGCAATCGACCAAAAAGATCACCCAGTTCGTGGAGGTGGTGTTCACCGACGCCCCCTTCGCCCGCGAAAACGGCCTGTTGCGGCCCAACCTGAAGATCGACCGCAAGGCCATCGTGGCCCGCTATGGCGCCTGACGCCTAGTCGATCGGCGCGGGCGCCGCGTCATGCCGCGCCGGGCGGCGGCAGGCCCAGACCGCGCCCACCAGCACCAGACTGACCAGGGCGGAAAGATGGAAGATGTCCAGCGCCCCCAGCAGGTAGGCCTGGCTCACCATCTTCTGGCTGATCGCCACCTTGGCCTGCAGCTCGCCCAGCCCCAGTCCCTGCAGGGTGGACAGGGCATGGTTGAACGCCGGCGCGGTGGCGGTGGCGGCCTCCGACAACCGGCTCTGGTGAAAAGCCTCACGCTGGTCCCACAGGGTGGTGACGAAGGAGGCCGCAAAGCCGCTGGCGAGGATGCGGACAAAATTCGACAGGCCGGTGGCGGACGGAATCCGCTGCGGCGGAATCCCGTCCAGCACGATCATGGCCAGGGCGATGAAGAAGGTGGCCGAGGAGATGCCCTGTACCAGCAGCGGCAGCACGAAGGCCCAGACATCCGCCTCCGCCGTCAGTTCGGCGCGCATGAAATAGGACACCGCCGAGGCCGCGAAGGCGATGCTGGCCACCAGCCGGGCATCGAACCGCGCCATCATCCGCGCCGCCAGCGGCGTCAGCAGCACCGCCACCATGCCGGTGGGCGCCGTCACCAGACCCGCCCAGGTGGCGGTATAGCCGAGCTGGGTTTGCAGCCACAGCGGCAGCAGCAGCATGTTGGCGAAGAACACCGCATTGCCCAGGCACAGCACGATGGTGCCCAGGGTGAAGTTGGCGTCGCGGAACAGGGAGAGGTCCACGATGGGATGCTCCTCCGTCCACTCCCACAGCAGGAAGGCGCAGAATCCCACCACCGAAATGACGCCCAGTGTCACGATCCAACTGGAATTGAACCAATCGGCATTCTTGCCGGTGTCCAGCATGATCTGCAGCGCGCCCGCCCAGACGATCAGAAGGCCCAGGCCGACCGCGTCTATCGGCAGCCGGGCGGTGGGCGTCTCGCGCGACGCCAGGTTGTTCCAGCACAGGAAGGCCACCAGCAGTCCCACCGGCACATTGATCAGGAATATCCAGCCCCAATGCCAGTTGTCGGAGATATAGCCGCCGATGATCGGGCCGCAGACCGGCGCCACCAGCGTGGTGATGGACCAGATGCCCAGCGCGGTGGCGCGGCGGCTGGAGGGGAAAATGGACAGCAGCAGCGCCTGGGAGCCGGGGATCATCGGCCCGGACACCGCCCCCTGCAGGGCGCGGAAGAACACCAGGGACTCCAGATTCCAGGCGATGCCGCACAGAAAGGACATGGCGGTGAAGGCCAGCACCGAGGCCACGAAAGTCCGCACCACGCCATAGCGGTTCATCAGCCAGCCGGTCAGCGGCACGCCGATGCCGTTGGCGACCACGAAGGCGGTGATCACCCAGGTCGCCTGGTCGGTGGACGCCCCCAGATTGCCCGCGATGGTGGGCAGCGAGACATTGGCGATGGTGGCGTCCAGCACCTGCATGAAGGTGCCCAGCGCCAGCGCCAGGGCGGTGACGCCCAGCGCCGCGCCGGTGAGCGGCGCCGGGGCATGTCCCGCCGCCGCGCGGCTCACCGGCTGTTCTCGGACAATATCCGGGCGATGGCCGCATCGGCCTGGGCGTCCACCGCGTCATCGGCATCGGCGCGCATCACGCCTTGCGCGGGCGCCGACGCCACCAGCGGCCCGGAAGTGTCGGAAATGTCCACCTTGGCCGTCACGCTGAGACCGATCCGCAGGGGATGGTTTTGGAGCTGGGCCGCGTCCAGCGCGATGCGGACCGGCACGCGCTGCACGATCTTGATCCAGTTGCCGCTGGCATTCTGCGGCGGCAGCAGGGCGAAGGCGTTGCCCGACCCCGCGCCCAGCCCCGCCACCTTGCCCTTGTAGGTGACGCCGCCGCCGTAAATATCGGCCGTCACCGTCACCGGCTGGCCGACGCGCATGTTCGCCAGCTGCACTTCCTTGAAGTTGGCATCCACCCAGACATGGTCCAGCGGCACCACCGCCAGCAGCGGCTGGCCCGCCGCCACCCGCTGGCCCACCTGTACCGTGCGCTGGGCGACCACCCCATCCACCGGCGCGGCCAGACGCATATGGCTGCGGGTGATCATCGCGGCGCGCAGCTGCGCCGCCGCCGCCAGCACTTCGGGATTGTTCGCCACATCCGCCCCCGCGATGCCGGACCGCGCCTGATCCAGGCCCGAACGGGCCGCGTTGACCGCGCTTTCCGCCGCCCGCACCGCGTCGCGGGCATGGGCGACTTCCTCGCCCGACACCGCCCCGCCCAGCGCGGACTGGCGTCGCTGATAGTCGCTGCGCGCCCGGGCCAGCGCCACCTGCGCCTGGGCCAGTTGCGCCTGCGTGGAATCGGCGCCCGCAAAGGCCCCCCGCACGCCGCGCGCGGCGCGCGCCAGATTGGCCTCGGCCGCCTTCACCGCCACCTCGGCCACGGCGCGGTCCATCTCGACCAGAAGCTGGTCGCGGCGGACACTCTGGGTATTGTCGGCATGAAGCGCGGTGACCGTGGCGTTCTCGCGGCTGGTCACCACCACGATATTGCCCGCGACATAGGCGTCGTCGGTGATTTCGCGAAAGCGCGCCACCAGCAGCCACCACAGGCCCCAGGCCAGCGCCGCCAGCAACAGAGCCACCCCCATCAGCAGGAAGCCCTTGCGGCGGCGTTCGGCGCGGGTCTTTTCGGCGCGGTTCTTTTCGGCGCGGGTCTGGGCGGAATCGCTCATGGTCTGGAATCCTGTGTGGCGCTGTCACCGGACGGCGCAAAGCCGCCGCCCACCGACAGCAGCAGGGTCACGCGCTGGATCACCGCCAGCGACACCAGCGCCGCCATCTGTTGGCGGGCGGCCAGCAGGGTGTTCTGGGCCGTCAGCATGGGAAGCTGGCCGTCCAGCCCCAGCCGGTAGCGCTCCTCGGCCAGGGCAAAGGCGCGGGCGGCGCTGTCCAGCGCCAGCTGCTGCTGGACACGCTGGGCTTCCAGGCTTTTGACCTGGGTGAGCGCATCGGACACCTGGCGCACCGCGCCGAGCACCGTGGCGTTATACTCCGACACCGCCAGGTCCAGATCGGCGGTGGCCCGCGCGTACTGGGCGCGGATTTTCCCCGCATCGAAGATCGGCAGATGCAGCGCCGGGCCCGCCCCCGCCGTGAAGGCGTCATCGGTGAAGATGTTGCCCAGCCCCACCGCCTGAAGCCCGATATTGGCGGCCAGGTTGATGTTGGGGAAGAAATCGGCATGGGCGGCATCGCGGCCGCGCAGCGCCGCCGTCACCCGCGCCCGCGCCGCCAGGATGTCGGGACGCCGCGCCAGAAGATCGGCGGGCAGCGCGGTGGGCAAGGGCAGCGCCGTGTCCAACGCCGCCACCGGCCGTTCGATGGCGGCATAGGCGGCGGCGCCCTGTCCGGTCAGCGCCGCGATGGCATGAATCGACACATCGCGCTGGGCCTCGAACTTCATCCCCTCGATGCGCGACATGGCCAGCAGCGCCTTGGCCTGTTCCAGCGCCGCCGCATTCTCCAGTCCCGCCGTCACGCGGCTTTCCGTGAGTTCCAGGATGGTCTGGCGCTCGCGCACCGCCTGACCGGCGATGTCCACATTCCGCCAGGCCAGGAACAGGCCGACATAGGCTTGCGCGAACGTCCCCGCCAGCGCCAGCCGCGCCGCCTGCCCATCCAGCGCCACCGCAGCGGCGGTGCCGCGCGCCTTGTCGATCAGCGCCGCCTGCTTGCCCCAGAAGTCCAGCGACCAGGACAGGCGCGCCTGCACATCGCCCGCCCACAGGCTGCTGCCGCCGAATCCGGCAGGAAAGATATAGGCGTCGGACAGCAACATGCGCTGGACCGAGGCGTCGAGACTGACTTGCGGATAGTTGGCGGCGCGGTTGATGGAGATATCGGCTTGGGCGGCACGGATGCGCGCCAACACACCTTGAAGGGTGGGATTGGACTGCATCAGCCGTCCGGCCAGCCGGTCCACCTGCGGATCGCCGAACGCCGTCCACCATGCCAGGTCCGAGGGCGGCGCGGGGTCCGTGCCCAGGCCCAGCGCCTGCGGCGGCACCTCGGCCGTTTGTGGCGTGGTGGCGGGCGCGCCGACGCAGCCGCACAGCAGCAGCACCGGCAACGCGCAGGTTGCAAGCCGTGTGGGCATCAAAATCCTTCGTGCGCGCCCCATGCGCCGTGACCGATACCAAGCAAAAAGAGTGATTCGGGTTAAGGCCTTTGCCAGAGACTAACCTCAGAGTGGCCCCAACCGCGCGGGCTGGCGCGGCGGCGGCAGAACCGTTCCCCTAACCTGTTGATTTCACAGACTTTGCGTCAGAGCCGGGCCGCGCTAAAGTTCCCGCCCATGCGCCTTCTGATCGCCGGTTTCCAGCACGAGACCAACACCTTCGCCCCCTCGCCCACGGGCTATGACGATTTCGTGCGCGGCGGGGCGTTCCCCGCCATGGCGCGGGGCGCGGACCTTTTGGCGATGCGCGACGTCAACATTCCCATCGGCGGTTTCATCCGCGCCATGCCCCAGGCCGAATTGGTGCCCGCCGTCTGGGCAGGGGCGACGCCCGCCGCGCATGTGCGCGAGGACGCCTTTGAACGCATCGCGAGCGAGATCGTGGCGGCGGCGCGGGGCGGCGATTTCGATGGAGTTTATCTGGACCTGCATGGCGCGATGGTCTGCGCCCATGTCGAGGACGGCGAAGGCGAATTGCTGGCGCGGCTGCGTGCGGCGGTGGGACCGCGCGTGCCGATCGTCGCCAGCCTGGATCTGCACGGCAATGTCACCCGCCGGATGATCGAGACGGCGGACGCGCTGGTCGCCTATCGCACCTATCCGCATGAGGACATGGCGGAGACAGGCGACCGCGCCGCGCATCTGATGCAAAGCCTGTTGCGGCGGGGTCAACCCTTCCACCGCGCCATGCGCCGCCTGCCTTTCCTGATCCCCATCAACGCCATGTGCACCCTGGTGGAACCGGCGCGCGGCACCTATGCGGCGCTGGCCGCCGCCGAGCAGGCGGGCGGCATGATGCTCTCCTTCACGCCCGGCTTTCCCGCCGCCGATTTCGAGGGCTGCGGCGCGGCGGTCTGGGGCTATGGCGAAAACGGCGAAGGCCTGGAACAGGCTGTCGCGGCGCTGGCGCGGCGCGTCACCGGGGGTGAAAGCGATTGGGTGGTGCCGTTCCTGTCACCAGAAGAAGCGGTGCGCGAAGCCCAGCGCCTCGCCGCCCGTGAC
>CALDFO010000473.1 GCA_937942205.1 uncultured Alphaproteobacteria bacterium | reverse complement strand
TGATTTCGAGGTGCCGGTGCTGGCGGCGGATTTCGTCACCGCCGATACCGGCACCGGCTTTGTCCACAATGCGCCGGGCCATGGCGAGGACGATTTCGAACTGCTGGTGGGCCGGGACCGCGACTATCCGCGCAACAATCCCGACGCCTTCAGCCTGATCCAGCCCGACGGTTCCTATGCCCCGCATGTGCCGGTCTTCGCGGGCAAGCGCATCCTG
This sequence comes from uncultured Alphaproteobacteria bacterium, assembly GCA_937942205.1. Lineage (GTDB taxonomy): Bacteria > Pseudomonadota > Alphaproteobacteria > Micropepsales > Micropepsaceae > Rhizomicrobium. The sequence goes on along the minus strand of CALDFO010000473.1, from coordinate 1,410 downwards.
GCGGAAGACGGCAAGGATGGCGACGCCAACGGCGCGGTCATCAAGGAACTGATCCAGCATGGCAAGCTGCTGGCCAAGGGCACGCTGCGCCATTCCTATCCGCACAGCTGGCGTTCCAAGGCGCCGGTGATCTTCCGCGCCACGCCGCAATGGTTCGTGGCCATTGATAAGCCCTATATGGAGGGCAGGACGCTGCGCGAACTGGCGCTGGCCGCCATCGGCGAGACGAAATGGTATCCGCCGCGCGGCGAGAACCGCATCCGCGCCATGGTGGAAGGGCGGCCCGACTGGGTGCTGTCGCGCCAGCGCGCCTGGGGCGTGCCGCTGGCGATCTTCGTCGAGAAGAAGACCGGCGCGGTGCTGAACGACAGGGGCGTGTTCGACCGGATCGAGCAGGCGTTCGAGGCCGAGGGGGCGGACGCCTGGTTCACCGCGCCGCCGCAACGCTTCCTGGGCGCGGGGCGCGACGCGGACGATTACGAGCAGGTGACCGACATTCTCGATGTCTGGTTCGATTCCGGCTCCACCCATGTCTTTGTGGTGGAGGACCCGATCCAGGCAAGCTGGCCCAAGGCGGACCGCGCCGATCTTTATCTGGAAGGCTCGGACCAGCATCGCGGCTGGTTCCAGTCCTCGCTGCTGGAATGCGTGGGCACGCGGGGCCATGCGCCTTATCGCGGCGTGCTCACCCACGGCTTCGTGCTGGACGAGCAGGGCCGCAAGATGTCCAAGTCGCTGGGCAACACCCTGGCGCCGCAGGTGATCGCCGAAAAGAACGGCGCGGAAATCCTGCGCCTGTGGGCGGCGTCCAGCGATTTCACCGAAGACCTGCGGATCGGCCAGGACATCATCAAGGCCAATGTCGAGGCTTATCGCCGTCTGCGCAACACCATCCGTTTCATGCTGGCCAACCTGGCCGGGTTCGACGAGCGCGAGCGCGTCACCGATGTGGCGCGGATGCCGGAACTGGAACGCTACATGCTAGCGCGGCTGGCGGAACTGGATGCGGCCGTGCGCAAGGCCTATGCGGCCTATGACTTCGGGCTGGTGCATTCCACGCTGTTCAATTTCTGCACCAACGACCTGTCGGCCTTCTATTTCGACATCCGCAAGGACGCGCTCTATTGCGATCCGGCGGACGCCAACCGTCGCCGCAGCGTGCGCACCGTGACCGATGAGATTTTCCGCCGCATCGTCACCTGGTATGCGCCGATCCTCTGTTTCACCATGGAGGAAGCCTGGACCACGCGCTTCGGCGCGGACCAGAGCGTGCATTTGCAGGATTTCGTCCCGGTGCCGGACGGCTGGGCCGATGCGGCGCTGGTCGAGAAATGGGCGCGCATCCGCCAGCTGCGCCGCGTCGTGACCGGCGTGCTGGAACGGGCGCGCGCCGACAAGTCCATCGGCGCC